>CAYMZL010000029.1:0-11663 GCA_964394825.1 uncultured Dehalococcoidia bacterium
GTCTCGCATTCGCCGCCACGCTCGGAACTTGGTGCTCGGGGTTGCTGGCCCCGTTGATCGGCAGGTTGGCCGACCGTTTCGGCCCCCGGTGGCTGATGCCCTTCGGACTGATTTTCGCCGGGGGCGCCTACTTCGTCCTTTCGGGCGGCGACTCGGTCTGGCAGTTCTACGCCGGATACGTGGTCGGCCGGGCGGTGAGCAATCCGGTCTTGATTGGGCTGGTGCCCCGCACCGCAGCGGTCAATTTCTTCCGGCGGCGGCGCAACATGGCCTTGGCCCTGGTTTCCGTATTCCGGCCCACGGCAGGCGCCATAAACATCCAGATAATTTCGGTGATCGCCGTCCACCAGGGCTATCGGGCGGCCTACCGCTACATGGGTGTGTTGAGTCTGGTCCTGGTGCTGCCCGTGATGCTGTTCATGCGGCGCCGGCCCGAGGATATCGGTTTGCTGCCCGATGGGGTCAGCCCCGAACGGGCCGAGGCGTCCGCAGGCGGAGCTAGGCTTCCGGCAATGACGCCGGAGTTCAGTTGGACCGCGAAAGAGGCCCTCCGGACTCGTGCTTTTTGGCTGCTCTTGACCATCACTGCCATGGGGACCTTGGCTTCCAGCGCCACGGGTTTCAGCTTGGTGCCCTTCTTGGTTGAGGAAGCAGGGTTGTCCATTGCGGCCGCCGCCGGCGTGTTGAGTCTCGGAACCTTCTTGGCGGTGGCCAACCTGTTCTGGGGTTACCTGGCAGACCGCATCACGCCCCGGCGTTGCCTGATTCTCATGATGATTGGGGCTGGCGGGATGATGGCGTTATTGATCTCGGTGGACTCGGTGGGGGAGGCGTTGTTATTTGCCGTGATCTGGGGGATATTTTCTGGAGGACTTGGGTCTTTGGAGAACATGGTCCTGGCCGAATACTTTGGCCGTGGCTCCTACGGTGCCATCCTCGGCGTCTTCTCGCCGCTGCAGATGATTGCCTTGGGTCTGGGGCCGGTCTTGGCCTCGACGGTCCGGGCTTTGGCCGGCGACTTCTATCTTCTCTACGTCGCCATGGGAGCGGCTTATTTCGCCTCGGCCATGCTGATGTACGTTGCCCGGCCGCCCCGGCGTCCCATACGGGAGCCCGCTCAGGCGGTTTCGTCTGGGAGCTAGCTGCGGGGACTAGCCTAGCTCATCTCCGAGCCGCCGGACACACTGATCGAAAGGCCGGTTACGTAGTCGGACTCGGCGGAGGCCAGGAAGGCCGCCATCCGCGCGATGTCGTCGCCTTGGGCGATGCGGCCCATGGGCACCCTGAACGCCCGCTCCCGGACCATGTCGGCCCGGAACTCCTCGGATGACTCGCCCTCCGGAGCCAGCGCCCCGGCGATGAAGTCGACCCGCTCGGTGTCCACCAGCCCGGGACAGATGGCGTTGACGTTGATCCTATTCGGGGCCATCTCCTGGGCCATGGCCTGGGTGAAACCGATGACGGCGAACTTGGAGGCGCAATAGGCGGCGTACCGGGCGATGCCCCGCTTGCCGGCGCCGGAAGATATGTTGATGATCTTGCCGCCGCCTCCCCGGTTGACCATGTGGGTGGCCACCGCCCGCGACACCAGATAGGTTCCCCGTACGTTGACCCGCTGCACCTCGTCGAAGGCCTCTTCCTCCAGTTCCAACACCGGCACCCGGTCCTTGCCCGGTCTGGACCCGGCGTTATTCACCAGGATGTCGATGTGCCCGAACTGGTCCAGGGTCATGGCCACCATGTTGGCCACCTGGGCGCCCTCGGAGACGTCCGAGAAGAGGCCCAGGGCCTTGCGGTCTTTGGACTCGATCTCCTCGACCACGCTGGGCAGCCCAGCCCAACCGGCCTGCCGGTCCTCGGCGCGGATGGCCGTCGCGCTGGCCTCAACATCGGTTACGACCACGTCGGCTCCCTCTTCGGCCAGGCGCAAGGCGATGCTCCGGCCGATGCCGTGGCGCCCGCCCGCTCCGGTGATCAGGGCGACTTTGCCGTTCAGGTCATACATGATTGTCCTCACAAAAGCTTGTAGCTGAGAAAGCTAATGCAGTGTAGCGAATGAGGACGTGGTGTGCCAGGGGCGGGCGGAAGGGCCGGATTCAGATGGACGCATCTTCCGGTGGCAGAGGGGCGGCGCGCCAGTGTTGCCAGACCACTCCCTTGCTGGGGGAGAACAACAGCGCCGCCAGGAACATGCCGGTGGCGACGACCACGATGCTGGGTCCGGTGGGAAGGTCGGCGTGGAAAGACAGGTAGAGCCCGGCCACGGTGGCGATCAGCCCGGCGAGCACGCTTAAGGCCATGATTCCCGGAAGCCGGCGCGCCAGGAGCGCGGCGGTGGCGGCCGGTGTCACCAAGAGCGCCAGCACCAAAACGATGCCCACCGCCTTCAACGAGGCGACGGTGGTGATGCCCACCATGAGGGGCAACAGGTACTGGATGAACCGCACGGGGATGCCCGAGGCGGCGGACATGGTGGCGTCATAGGCGGTGAACAACAATTCCTTGTATAGGGCAGTCATAACCACCAGGACCCCTCCGGCGACCAAGCCGATCAGGACGACCTCTCCCCAGGAAACGCCCAGAACATTGCCGAAGAGGAGCCCGAACAGGTCGGCGGTGTAGTTGCTGACCCGGCTCATCAAGATGATTCCCACGGCGAAACCGCTGACGAAGATTATGCCGATGGCCGTATCCAACCGAAGATTGGCCCGGCGGCTGATGAAGGTGATTGCCAACGAAGCGGGCACCGCCCAGGCGAAGGCCCCCCAGAAGATGCTGCCGCCGAAGAAATAGGCCACCGACATCCCCGCCAGGGACGAGTGGGCCACGGCGTCGCCCATGAAGGCCATGCCCCGCAGCACCACGAAAACGCCCACCACCGAGCAGACCAAGGCGGCGAAGGAGGCCGCCAGTAATGCCCGCTGCATGAAGGCGAATTCCCAGGGTTCCCGGATGGCGTCTATCGCGTCGATCATGGTCCGGCACGGTCCGGTTGCTCGTCTGCCGGGGAATCGACTGCGGGAGACCCGTCTGAGTGAGTGTGGTGTTGGTAGGCGTAGGCCTGGCCGTCCAGATGCACCATGAGCAGGTGGGTGCCGAAGGTGTCTCCCAGCACCTGCTCGTTCAGGACGTCGGCGGGCTTGCCGAATGCGATCAGCCGGCGGTTTAGGCAGGCCGCCTTGTCGCAACGCTGGGACACACAGGACAGGTCGTGGGTGCTGAGCACCACGGTGGCCCCTTTGCCGCGCAGTTCATCCAGCAGGTCCAAGAGTTGGTGTTGGGCGGTGGCGTCCAGACCAGCCATCGGCTCGTCTAAGAGGAGAAGCTCGGGGTTGTGGGCCATGGCGCGGGCCAGGAGCACCCGCCGTCTTTGGCCGCCGGACAGTTCGCCGATGAGCCGGTCCCGCAGGCCGAATATCTTGACCAAATCCAGCGCGGCGTCGGCGGCCTCGCGGTCCTCCTTGTTGGTGCGGCGGAACAGTCCGCGGCGGGAGTAACGGCCCATGAGCGCCACGTCGGCCACGGTCACGGGAAAGTCCCAGTCCACCAGCTCCGTCTGCGGGGTGTAGCCCACCAGATGGCGTTCGGGAGCGCCTTCTCTCCCCAACACGGACACCTCGCCCCTCATCGGCTTCACCAGTCCCAGGATGGTCTTGATCAGCGTCGATTTGCCGGAGCCGTTGGGGCCGATGATGCCCAGCATGTCGCCGCGTTCGATCTGGAAGTTAACCGCCTCCAAAACCGGCTTTCCGTCGTAACCGGCCCAGAGGTTGCGGACCGCCAGTGCCGGCCCGGTCCCATCTTTGGTCCCGTTTTTTGGAGATTTACTCATAGGTCTTTAGCGCGTCCCTGATTACCGGAGTAGCCTGGCCAGGCTTTTGGCGTTGAAAAGCATCATGTCGATATAGCTGGCCACCTCGCCGTCCAGCACGTCGGAATAGATGAGCCCGACCTCGACCCCCGCTTCTTGGGCGGCGTTCTCCAGCACGTCGGCGCGGAACTGGGGCTCGGCGAATACCGCCGGTAGGCCTTGTTCCCGGACCCGTTCCAGGATCTCGACCACCCGGCCGGGAGAGACCTCGCCTCCGTCGCCGGCGACGAAGGCGTTGATTTCCCAACCGTAGCGCGTGGCGAAGTGCCCAAAGGCGTCGTGGAAGGTGATCAAGTGACGCCGAGCCGGATCGACCGTGTTGAGGGTGCTGGCGATGTCGAAGTCCAGCTTGGTCAGCTCATCTTCGTACGAGTCGAAATTCGCCCGGTAGACGGCGGCGTTCTCCGGGTCGGCGGCGATCAGACCGTCCCTGATCTCCTCAACGTATATCACGGTGAATACCGGGTTCTGCCAAAAATGAGGGTCGGTTTCTCCGGCCGCCAGGAGCGGCGCAGCAGCCACCACGCGCACCGCATCTTTGGACAGCGAGCCTTGGATCAAAGGGTCCAGGAATCCGTCCAGCTCACCGCCGTTGGATACCACTAGGGCGGCGCGGCTTATGGCCACGCTGTCGGCCGGCGTGCTCTGAAAGGAATGCACATCGGCTCCCGGCGGCACCAGGGCCGTCACCTCCACCAGATCACCTCCCACGTTCCTCACGAAGTCCGCCATTAGGGCGGTCGTCGCCACCACCGGCAGCGCGTTGGGGGATTGGACCGGCTGGGAGGAGCCACAGGCCGAGGCCAGCAGGAGCGGTAATACCACCGCTGGGAAGGCCCATGTTCCTCTGAATCGGCGGTGTTTCTTCCACCGGCGCCTCCGGTTGATCAGTCCTAGTATCAATTTAAATTGGTTTTGAGAGTAAGTATCAATAGAGGTAAAAAAAGAGACTAGACCGCCGCCAGTTCTACGGTGCTGCACGACCGGCAACGTCCGTAGACCTCCAGCCAATGGCCGCTAAGTTCAAACCCGTGGCTGGCCGATGTGTGTTGCAGCAGTTCCTCGATGTCGCAGCCAAGGAGGTCCTGGGAGGACCCGCATTCAACGCAGAGCAGGTGGTGGTGGTGTCCCCGGTGGCTCAACTGGTAATGGAGATCGCCATCTTCCAGCAACACCCGGCAGACCACGCCGGTTTCCACCAGTAGCTTGAGGGAGCGGAAGATGGTGGCCCGTCCCA
The DNA here is from genome assembly GCA_964394825.1 of uncultured Dehalococcoidia bacterium. GTDB lineage: Bacteria > Chloroflexota > Dehalococcoidia > Lucifugimonadales > UBA3495 > UBA9611. The sequence continues at coordinate 5,109 of CAYMZL010000029.1, forward strand.
GGGAGGGCAACTGCTTCCTCAGGTCTTCCGCGGTGAAGTGCTTGTCCTGATTGGCGATCGCCTGGACCATCGCCCGCCGGGGTGCGGTGGAGCGGTAGCCCTGCTCTTCCAGGGTCTCCAATAATTGTTCGGCCAGGGCGTTTACCCGTTTGCGCATCCAGTCCTTAATGAGACCAAGTATCTATTGTAGCTCGACTCTATCACAGGGCCGTGGGGGAGTCAATTTGGCGCGTAGTCCGGTCTGAGGAGGAGTCTATTTCAAGTGCCAGGTGTCTCCGGCGGGAGGCCAGGGGTTGTCATCCACCAGCACCTGGGACAACTGGGTGAAGGCCCCTTTCATGCCGGCGGGATGGAGCCAGATGCTGTTGAAGCCCAGGTTCACGTAGTTGGAGGTCACCCGCGAAGAGGTGTAGCGGGCATCCTGTTCTTTCAGGTGGCCGTCCATGGCCAGGGAGTCGTCGATCTCATAGATCGTCAGGTAGATGCCCTCGCCGTAGCGTTCCAAGAACCGGGCGGAGGGGACGCCGCCGCCGGTGGGCTGGGCCAGTTCGATGAAGGTGTCTTTGCCGTTCAAGGGAAGGACCGCGATCTCCAAGTCGGTGAAGCTGACTTGAAAGCGTTTGGTTGCCTTGATCCCGAACATCTGCTCCCACCGAGCCAACGCCTGGTCTAGGTCCCGGACCAACACCGCCATCTGCCGCAACTGCTTGGTCAGCGGCCGGCGTTCCAGCGACTGCCAGTCCGGTCCGGCGGCAGGCCAGGGGTTGCCGCCGCCCGTAACCTCGATGATCTCCAAGAAGGCGCCGTTGGCCGAGGACGGGTGGATGAAGGCGTGGCGGTAATCATTTTCTGAAGGTTCTTCGGAAAGCCTTACGCCCAAGGACCTCAAGTGGGGAATGAGGCGGTCGTACTCCCGGGTCTCGAAGATCAGCAGGTAGGGCGCTTCCCCGCGCCGCTCCAGGTACCGGGCTGCGGAGGAATCTCCGGAGGCCGGTTGCAGCAGTTCGATGAAGGTGCCGTTGCCCGCTGGCAGTACGGCGTTCCGGAGTCCGTAGCGGCTCAGGTCCTCGGAGTGGCAGGTCTCCATGGCCAGATACCGCCGGTACAGGTCTTTGCCGTCCTCCAAGTCCTTGACCAAGAACGCCACTTGGCGTAACCGTTCCAGCATTTTTCTACCTATCCTAGTCCTTCAGAAAATGCCCTTAGGGTCATCCGCTCACCCTGAGCCTGTCGAAGGGCGCACATTCGGTGGTTCGACAAGTCCCCCGATGCATCGGGGAGACTCTCGACTCCGGTCGGAGCTCACCACGAGCGGAATTAGAAACATCGATTTGCGCGACCAAGTACTAGTCCTTATGGATTGATTGGCCGGAAAAAGCCGGCCAAAAGGGAATGCGGCGAACCGCCTAACGCTGACTCAGGGCTACTATGGCTTTGCCGCCCACGTAGCGCTCACCCTCGGCGCCGGTCATGAGGATATCGCACTCCACCAGATTTTCGCCATCTTCTTCCCGCAGGTCGGTGATGGTGGCTGCCAGGGTCAGGGGCCGGTTATGGGGCACCGGCTGCCGGAACACCAGGTCCAGGTCTTTGATGGAACCGGGGCCGCCCCAGTCGGTGAGCAGTTGGGCCATCATCGCCATGGCCATGATGCCGGGGACGATGGTGCCGGGCATGCCCGACTTGGCTGCGGCTTCGGCGTCGGTGAAACGGTTGGGCGTGGGGGCGCCCCAAACATCGCAGAAATCGGCCACGGCTTCATCGGTGGCCACCTTCTCCACGGGTCCGATCTCGTCGCCCAATTCTATCTCGTCGAAATAGGGCAAAATCTCCTCCGAATGATTCCTGCTCAGTCTCCGTCTAGGTTCCCGCGTATGTCAAGATGTTCGTTCAACTTGCACAATGGCGGCAAAATCTGCCGAGATAGCTCCATGAAGCGGCGCGCCATTATTGCCGGCAACGATTTTCATACTTGGGTTGATTCCCAGGCATTGTACATCGAGGCCCACTATGGCGGACTCGCCGCCCAGAAGTACGGTCACCGGCCGTTGCCGCCCGGCCCTGCTCCAACTCGCGGAAGATTGCCTGACCCGAGACTGACGGCAACGTGGTTGGTGGCGTGATCACCGGGCCTCCGTCCGCCTATGGCGGCTCGATCGTGAAACCCCATGTGATGGTCGTGATTACGTCTGGCCTTCGATTTTCACCTGGCCAAATGCCTCTCTCCACACTGGAAAACTCACCTTGGATCAGGAATTCGCCAGGCTCCACCGGAACGCTTTCGATACAGCCCCAACGGTCCTTGATGCACATCTGTTGGTCCCAGGTGAAGACCGTCACTGATTGGCCCGGATTTATGGATTCCTCCCAGATAGTGTCACAGTGGGTACCTCGTGGAACAATGAAGCGGCCCGGCGACAGGAAACGCTGCTTAAGGACTGGATCTGCGTTCGGGTACGGACGGCTCTCTTGAGAATCATCAAAGAACTGCAGGTTGTAGCAGGCCGGATATTGGAATTGGTAGTAATAAACCAGATCCGAGTTGTTACGGACGATTATCTCGACCGGTTCTCCCAGACGGTACTCCTCGGCCATGTCGAACATGATTTCCCCGCCTGGCGCCTGCGTAAGGGTCGTCTGGGCGCAGGCGGCCAGAATCAGCAGGGTCAGCGAACCCACCAGGAAGGCGAATCTCATTCCGGCTGCATTGCCTTGTAAAAGAGACATTGGCCGACTCACTTGGTCACCTTCCATAACTCGAGCCCATGTTCCCATTCGCTGGCGACGAAGAACTTGATTCCGCCTGCAGTTACGCTACGGCCCTGCATCGAAAGGAATCCGTCTCCGATGCCCTCCTCGATGATGACCGTTCCCTCCGGTGTGCCATCTGTCCGCCAGCGCTGGTGGTGTCCTGCCTCGTCTCCATTTGCTATGAACACCAACTCGCCGCCGACCTTGCTGAAATCGTTGGGAAGGGCGTGCGCTTCCGGCCCCGGCCGGATGTCCTTGACCAGCCAGGTGCCCGCCTCGGTCCCGTCGGTGCGCCAAAGCTCCTGGCCATGGATGCCCTCGTTGGCTTCGAACAAGACAACGCCGTTCAGAGCGGTTAGGTCGGTGCTGACCGATCCCCCCGGTCCAGGATAAATGTCCTTTACAAGGACGGTACCCTCCTTGGTACCATCGCTGCGCCAGAGTTCGCGCCCGTGGACTCGGTCGTCCGCCGCCAGGAAAAGCGTCCCGCCGACGCCAATCATCTCGTCCGGAAATCCATTCTCGGGGCCCGGCACGAAATCTTTGACCAGCCAGGTCCCTTCGCCGGTCCCGTCGCTGCGCCACAGCTCTTGCCCGTGCTCTTGGTCCTCGGCCCGAAAGTAGAGGACCCCTTCCATGATGCCGAGGTGGGACGGTATCGAGCCGGGCCGCGACGGCCAGATGTCCTTGACCAGCACCGTGCCGCTGGACGTGCCGTCGGTCTTCCATAGCTCGTAGCCGGTCTCCGCCTGCTCCGCCCTGAAGTACAGCTCACCGCCCATCACCGGCTCGAACCACGGACGGCTATGCCACCGGAGGCTGCCGGGTTTCGATCCTTCCGGGCCCGGCCAGATGTCCTTGACGAGCTCGGTCCCCTCGGGCGTCCCATCCGTCCGCCACAACTCCAAGCCGTGTTTGCCGTCGTCGGCCTGGAAGAAGAGCGCGCCGTCCACCACGCCCAAGATGGTCCAGGTGTTCGGCGGATTGGGCCCGGAGGCGTCCGGCGATATTTCCTTCACCATCGACGTGCCCAGTGCCGTGCCGTCGCTTCGCCATAGCTCTGTCCCGGCGTTGAACAGCAAGATATCTCCGAGCACTCCTATCACGATCCGAACCGATCGCTCAGCATCCGGCGCGATTTCGATTAGCAACTTCGTTCCCTCGGAGGTGCCGTCGCTGGTCCACAGCTCATGGCCGATGGGAAACACGAGCCTGTCGTTCACGGCGAAGAGCTCACCGATGTTGGTGCCGTGCTCGCCGGGTGTGATATCTCGCACCAGCGTCGCGAGAATCGCAATCGTGGCGGTGGGCGTGGGCATTGGCGTTGGCGTTGCTTGGGCGCAGGCGGCCAGAGTGAGTTGCAGGGCAGCCAGAAGAACCGCCACGAGCGTGCAACGTCCTTTCAGGGCATCTCCACTGGACCGTCTTATTCTCATATTGATTAGAAACATGGCCGCCAAGGCGTGTCGCTGGGCCAAGGTATGAACTCGATTACCCATCCTGTTCTACTTGTGAACCTCGCTAGGTCTTTGCCGGCCAGCTCCATGACACCTTTGCTATCGCCGGGAGTCCAATTTCGTGGAGGATTACCATTGCCGTCACTCAGCATGGGATCAGCCATCCAGAGCCGCCCGTCGAATCGAGCGTCGCGGATACCGCAGTGCACGTACAAACTAAATGGGTATTCTTTCCCAATCTCTACGCCCGATCCCAGTGGCGGCTCTTCGAGGGAAAATCGCTCCACGGTGGGTTTCGGCGCTGGCGTTGGCGTCGGAATCTCTAGCGTGGCCCGGTTTTCACGGCTTAGGAGCGGCTCTTGCGTCCGGCTGCTCTGCCGGGAGTCGCCCGTTTGTGCGTCAATGGCCACCGAGGCGTAGCGGAAGGTCGTGCGCGACTCAGCCGGCACGATTCCAGCGTCGCTCCACACGCCCTCCGCCTCTACCACCCAGACCAGGGAGTCAGCGCTCTCGGGGATGCTTCCGCCGGTGAGGGCTGCGTACTCGCTCAGCCGCATTAGTCTGGTCAACGGGTCGTGAGCATCCTCAACGGGCACCATCTCCGGGGCAGAGCGCCCGAACGACTCCATCGCCAGCTTGATGGAGAATGCTTCTGTGATCCGCGGACCATCCGTGGGAGGAAGCGCTCCTGCCTGAGCGAGGGCCTGCAGGACCGCGAGTTGGAAGGACGCGGGCGTCATGATGCCCGAGGACAATTCGCCAGACTCCGGCCAGAAGCGGCGGACCACTGCGGTCCCATCCTCCATGTGGAAAGCTATGTAGTACAAGTCGCGGCCGCGGTCCCGGCGGCTCTGATCGACGGGCGCCACAAGCGCCATCTCTACCATCCCTTCTACCATCTCCGGGTTGCTGATGGACACCAGTTCCGTGGGTTCATCTAGGGGACCACTGATGCCAATGGAGCGGACCCTGCCTTTGATGTCCAGTAGGTCGGCGCCGACTTCCGCTGCGGGGTTGGTATCAGCCTCAAATAGCGTGACCTGGCCTTCACTGGCAGTAGCCAGCCGAAACTCAGGTGCATAGCCAGAGACCGTGTACACCGGCGTGCCTGGGTTCAAGTGTCCGGCATCGCCGTCCTGGGAGCGGTAACTGCTCCCGACGTAGCCTTCGAGCCGGAAGGCGACCCTGTAAAGCTCGGCCCCCAGGTCTTCTACAGTCAGGACGCGCTCTCCATCGATAGCCACGGGACCAGCCAGGGATCCCTTGGCCACATAGGTGATGTCACCGAACTTGATGAAGTGGAGCCATTCCACGGTAGACGGCCAGGGCCGGGCGTACTCGTCGCTTCGAAGGCTTGCCATGATGGGCTCCATCGCTGCCCTGTCCGCCAAGACCAAAGCCAGCCGGGCCGGGCCGCCGTCTCGCCCGTCTCGGCGCTCAATGACCTGGCCCTGGCGGTCCAGTATGGCCTGAGAGCCGGATGGTACGTGAGTGACGTAGGCCACCTTGCCCACATACTCGGGCGACAGGCCCTCCACGATGGCGGCCACAACGCCATCACCCAGGTGCATCCGCAAGTGCTCCGGCGCAAGACGCGGCGTGGCCCACAGGGGCGACGGTGTGGCGGTGGGAGTAGTAGGTCCGCCGCCGCAAGCGGCCAGGAGCACCAAGATCAGTGAGCCCATCAGGAAGACATGTTTCATTTCGACTCCGTGACCGGGAACTCCGTCCGCGGCCCCGTCACCCCGTAGACACTGAATTCAGACACGTTGTTGGCGATCAGGGCCTGAGCCCGGTAGTCGCCGGGAGGGGCCTGCTCACCCCAGGCGGTTTGGGCGTCCCAGGTGATCTCAAAGGTGGCGGTTTCGCCTGGACGCAGGCCGCGGTGGCCGTTGCCGTAGGGGACCAAGGCGACGTCGCGGCCAGACAGGACGTCCCGGATGAGGACCATGGGCGGGATAAAATTCAGCGGCATGGAAAACTCGGAGATATTCTTGACCGCAAGGGTGAAGCGCACCGGCTCGCCTAAGGAATAGAACTCTTTGTCGGTGGCAAAGGACCAGTCGTAGGGGTAGCTGCGGAAATCCTCGTCTTCAACAGGCAATGGCGCGGCTTGGACGACGGAGCGGGAGCTCCTGGGGGCTTCGTCCATGACCTGTTCCAGGTGGCCAAGGAGCGGCATGGCGAAGGCGGCGCCCAGACGGTCCGCGGTCTCGTCGCACAACAGCAGGTCTGGCAGGCCGGCCTCGCGGCCCCACCAGAGCACGACGTAGCGCCCCTGGGCCACGGCGTCGCCGTCTGGCGTGCGGAGCGTCTGGGGCTCGGCGTAGAGCAGCTCCAGGAAAAG
>CAYMZL010000030.1:0-9982 GCA_964394825.1 uncultured Dehalococcoidia bacterium
GGGCCTCGGTCGACCGGGCGGTGGTCCGGCGGCGGCGGGGCCGGGGGGCCGGGGTGTCTTCTTCAACCGCAGCAGTTGGCTCATCCGCTGCCGGCGCTGCATCCGCCACGGGTTCGGGGGCGGCCGGTTCGGCAATTTCTGATGCGCCGGAGGCTGGGGCGGCAGTGGCCCATTTGGCGCCTCGCCGTCCGTGAGGTTCCCCAGCCAAGGTCTCTTCCGCCCACCGGGCAGCTTCCACGGTCATGATCACCGTGTCCCTGGCCAGCAGTTCCTGGGCGTTCAGTTGGTTGACCGGAAGGGTCCAGACCTTTTTCAGGTTATGGGCCGCCAGGACGACGTCCCGGTCGGAGCCTTTGGTAACGAACAGGGCCGATCCGGTGACGGAGAGATTCTCCAATAGTTGGGCCATGGACTTGGTCTTGCCGTCGATGGTGTCGGTGGAGTCCAGGCAGACCAAACGGTCCTGCCGGGCCTTGTCCGAGAGCACGCAACGCAGGGCCTGTCTCTTCATTCGCTTGGGCAGCGCGGCCCGGTAGCTGCGGGGATGGGGACCGAATACGACACCGCCGTGACGCCATTGGGGGGATCTGATGCTGCCTTGGCGCGCCCGGCCGGTGTGCTTCTGGATCCATGGCTTGCGGCCGCCGCCGGACACCTGAGCCCTGGTCTTGGTGTCATGGGTGCCCTGGCGCTTGTTGCCTTGATAGATGACCATGGCCTGGTGCACCAGGGAGGGATTCATGGGCACGTTGAAGACGGCATCGTTGAGTTCGATGCTTTCCAGCGCGTCACCACTCTGATTCTTAACTGAAACTTGCATTGGCTCTTTTATCTATGATTGTCCGCCGGTACGGCTAGGCGCCAACCCTCCGGATCTGAATCAGGCTGTTGGTGGCCCCTGGAATGCCGCCCTTGATCAGCAACAGGTTCCGCTCGGCGTCGACCTCGACGATCTCCAGGCCCTTCACGGTGATCCGGCGGTTGCCCATGTGCCCGGCCATCTTCAGGCCCTTGTAGACCTTGCCGGGGGTGGTGCCGCCGCCGATGGACCCCGGAGCCCGGGCCCGGTCGGACTGACCGTGGGTCCGAGGGCCGCCCTTGAATCCCCAGCGCTTCATGACGCCGGCAAATCCGCGGCCCTTGGAACGGCCGATGATATCTACTTTCTCTCCGGCCTGGAAGATGTCCACGCCGATGGTCTGGCCGACTTCAAATTCACTGGAATCGTCGGCGGTTACCTCTCGCAGGTAACGGCTCAAACGGCTGTTTTTCAGGTGGCCGCTCAATGGCTTGTTGCGGCGTTTGACCTCGCCGAACCCCAGTTGGACCGCCTCGTAGCCGTCGGTTTCCTTGGTCTTGACCTGGGTGACGACGCAGGGGCCGGCCTCGATGACGGTAACGGGGACCACCCTTCCGTCTTCACGGAAGATCTGGGTCATCCCTATCTTCTTTCCCAGGAATCCCTGGAGCATCGTTGGTAGCCTTTCCTGTTCTGTTGACTAAAGCTTTATGGAGATATCGACGCCCGCCGGCAGGTTCAACCTGGTCAGCGAGTCGATCGTCTTGGACGTAGGCTCCAGGATGTCGATCAGGCGCTTATGGGTCCGAATCTCAAAATGCTCACGGGAGTCTTTGTCCACATGGGGACCGCGGATGACGCAGAACCGGCGGATATGGGTGGGCAGCGGCACCGGTCCGGCGACGCGTGCCCCGGTCCGTTCGGCCGTCTCCACGATCTGTCCGGTGGAAAGGTCCAACATCTTATGATCGAAGGCCTTCAAGATGATCCGTACTTTCTGCCGAGTTACCATATACCCGATACCTGCTTTTCGGTCGTCCTTATTCTTAACGGTTCGCTTGTTGGGATTGAGCCTCGGGCCTATGCCGTGACCAACGTCTTTACAACGTCTTTGCGATGTGGTCCGGGACCGGCTCGTAATACTTAAATTCCATGGTGTACGACGCACGGCCCTGGCTGAGGGAACGAAGCGCAGTCGTATACGAGAAGGTTTCGCCCAAAGGCAGTAACGCCCGAACCGACTGGAGGTTTTCCTGACCCTCGATGCTCTGAATCTGGGCCCGCCGTGTGCCCAGATCACCGATGACATCGCCGAGGTACTCCCCTGGGGTCACTACTTCCAGATCGGCGATGGGCTCAAGCAAGACCGGCGCGCACTTAGGCGCGCCTTCCCTGATGGCCAACATTCCGGCGCTGCGGAAAGCCAACTCGGAAGAGTCTACCTGGTGGAAGCTTCCATCCACCAAGCATACTTTTAAGTCCACCAGAGGATACCCGGCCAGGGGTCCGTTGTCTAGGGCGTCCCTCACGCCTTTCTCTACCGCGGGGATATACTCCCTGGGGATCGCGCCCCTGGTGATCTTGTTTTCGAAGACGATTCCCTCGCCCCGTTCCAGGGGTATCAGGTCCAACACCACGTGGCCGAACTGGCCGTGGCCGCCGGTCTGCCGGACGAACCGGCCCACAACCTGCCGGGAAGTGGTCAGGGTCTCGCGGTAAGAGACCCGGGGCATCCCGACCTGGGCCGCAACGTTGAATTCCCGGCGCATCCGGTCAACCAGCACCTCAAGGTGCAGTTCTCCCATGCCCGACATGATGGTCTGGCCCGTTTCGTCATTGACGTGGACCACAAACGTTGGGTCCTCGTCGGCCAATTTCCGCAGTGCGTCCGTCAGACGGTCTTGGTCAGCCTTGGTCGCGGGCTCGATGGCCACCGACACAACCGGCTTGGGGAACTTGGGCGGCTCTAGGATCACCGGCTGGTCTTGGGTCCCGATGGTATCGCCGGTGAATGTGTTCTTCAGGCCGATGGCGGCGCAGATGTTTCCGGCGGTGACCTCCTCCAGTTCCTCTCTGGAGTTGGCGTGCATCCGGAGGAGGCGCCCCATGCGCTCGCGGCCGTTCTTGGAAACATTGTTCACCACGGCCCCGGCTTTAACCGTGCCCGAATATACCCGGAGGAACACCAGGCGGCCCACGTAGGGGTCGGTGGCCACTTTGAACGCCAGGGCGGAGAGAGGAGCATTCTCGTCGGGGTAGCGGAGTTCGGTTTCTTCGGTGCGGGGGTTGATGCCTTCCACGGGAGGTGCGTCGGCGGGGGAGGGCAGATACCAGATGATGGCGTCCAGCAAGGGGTGTACGCCCTTGGCGAACATGGCGCTGCCACATAAGACCGGCACCAACTTCTGATCGATGGTGGCTTGTCTCAGGGCCTTTCTCAGTTCCTCCGGGGCGATTTCCTCGCCTTCCAGATATTTGATCAGCAGGGCTTCGTCGGTCTCAACGATCTTTTCGATCATTGCTTGGCGGTACTGCTGGAACTGGTCATCGTACTCAGCCGGCATGTCGACCTCTTCCGGGCGGTCGGCGCTGCCTTCATTTATCCTGCCCAGGGGATACATGGTGGCTTTCCCGTTGATCAGGTCAATCATCCCGCCGAACTGGTCCTCGGCGCCGATGGGCAATTGAATGGCCACGGGATTGCCTTTCAGGCGGCGGCGGATGGACTCGATGGTGCGCTCGTAGCTGGCGCCGACCCGGTCCATCTTATTGACGAAGCAGATGCGGGGAACTTTGTAGGTGTCGGCCTGCCGCCAGACGGTTTCCGACTGGGGCTGTACGCCGGCGACGGCGTCGAGCACGACGATTCCGCCGTCCAAAACACGGAGGCTGCGTTCTACTTCAGCGGTGAAATCGACGTGGCCCGGGGTGTCGATGATGTTGATGCGGCAGTCTCCCCAATAGGTGGTGGTTGCCGCGGCGGTGATGGTGATGCCCCTTTCTTTTTCCTGAGGCATCCAGTCCATCGCGGTATTGCCGTCATCGACGCCGCCGGCGCGGTGGATGCGGCCGGTGGCGAATAGGACCTGTTCGGTGGTAGTGGTCTTACCGGCGTCGATGTGGGCGATGAACCCAATATTGCGGATCTGCTTGATTGGGTACTTGGCTTCCTTGGCTTCCTTGGCTTCCATTGAGACTGGGCACAGGATACTGGACAATGAAGACTGGGCGCTGGGGCCTACAGGGAATTAACTGGAAAGAAAATTACCTACGGTAGTGCACAAAGGCCCGGTTGGCTTCCGCCATCCGGTGCAACTCCTCCCTTCTACGGACCGCCGATCCCTCGCCACGGGAGGCATCCATCAATTCTTGCGCCAATCCCCGCCGCATGGGCATCCCGTTACGGGACCTGGCTCCTCTGATGAGCCAGCGCATGGCAAGCGCTTCGCTACGCACCGCACGGAGTTCCGTGGGCACCTGTATGGTGGACCCGCCGATACGCTTGGGGCGGACCTCCACCGCGGGGGTGGCATTCCTTAATGCCTGTTGGAAGACCTCCAGGGGTTCCCTGTTGGACTCTTCCTGAATGATGTCGAAAGCACTGTAGGTGATGCGCTGGGCAACGGTCTTTTTGCCCTTCATCATCAACCGGTTAATGAACCGGGCCAACTCCACGTCATTGAAACGCGGGTCGGGCGCGATTATCCTTCTTACTGCGGGCCGTCTTCTAGACATAGGTATTTACACCTGAGTTTAGGTCCAAGCATGATCCAGGGAAAACGTTGGAAAAGGGAAGCCGTGGAAACCGGCTAACCGCCATCCCGGGGCTTGACTGCCCCGTATTTGCTGCGGCCTCGCCGGCGGTCCGGCACGCCCTCACAGTCGAGAGCGCTGCGGATCACGTGGTAACGGACACCCGGCAGGTCTTTGACGCGGCCGCCTCTGATCAACACCACCGAGTGTTCCTGGAGGTTATGCCCCTCACCGCCGATGTAGGCGGTGACTTCTACTCCGTTGGTCAGGCGGACCCTGGCGATCTTCCGAAGGGCCGAGTTGGGCTTCTTCGGCGTCATGGTGCGCACCTGGATGCAAACACCCCGCCGCTGCGGGCAGCCTGGTCCCCATTTCGTCCGATTGGTGAGGGAATTCTGGACCCAATGCATGGCCGGAGCCTTGGTCTTTTTACGGACCGGCTTTCGGCCTTTTCTCACCAGTTGGTTCACTGTAGGCATAGGTAATCCCCTCGCCGCAATGGGCGCGATATATAACTCTATCAATCGAGTCTGACAATGTCAACAGATTTTACGAGTGATTCGCCTATGAATTCTCCTGCCGATAGCGGGGGGCAGATCGGCCCTTGAAGAGCGTAGGGGCACGGCAGTGCCGTGCCCCTACGCTCCTAGATGCCGTGGTCTGATCCTCGTCCTTCTTGACAACCCCATCGGCCAATCATAAAGTAGCCCTTGATACCAGTTTGCCGATCTGATCCCTCGGCGTCACGCATGCCGGGGGGTTTTTTTATCGCCCATGAATCACCACGACATTCTTTCATTCACGGCAGGCGTCAGATGACCTCCGCCAACGACGGCACCCGGGTGACGATAGTGGGCGTGGGTCCAGGGGACAGCGGTTTCTTGACCCTGAAGGGGAAACAGGCCATCGAAGAGGCCGACTTGGTAGCCGGTTTCGAGACGGTTTTAAACGTCATCCGCCCCTTCGCCAAAAAGGCCGAGCTTTGTTCCATGGCCTACCGGAACCAAGAAGAGGTCTTGGACTACGCCGTGGGCCAGGTTAAAGAAGGCAAGAGCCTGGTGGTCTGCGCCTGGGGAGACCTTAACGTCTCGGCCAAGGAGCTCCTTGACCGGGTGAGGCGGCGGGTGGACCACGTTGACCTCGTGCCGGGTATCAGTTCCGTCCAGATCGCGTTGTCCCGAGCGGGCATATCCCTGGAAGACGCGGTTTTCATCACCCTCCACCGGCGGGACGGCGCCGGCTCCGCATTGGAGGAGTTGGTCCACTATCTAATGGATGGCGGCCGCAACGTCATCCTCCTGCCCCGCCCCTACGATCTGATGCCGGCCGGCATCGCCGAGGGCCTGATTAAAGAGGGGGTGCCGGGAGACCGCGGGATGACCGTATACCAACGCCTGACCCACGACGACGAACAGTCTTGGAGCGGCAGCATCAGCGAGTGCGCCGCCATCACCAGCGAGTTCAGCGACCTTACGATAATGATATTTCACCGGCCTGCCTCCGACTAGGAGCGGCCGAAAGGGACCGGCCCCAGTTTGATCCTCTTTGTCACCACGGCCGACACCGACCTGCTCACCGCCGACCGGGCCCTGGAGGGGCTGCCGGCGGATTTCCCTGAGGTCAAGGCCTTCAATCCGGCCAACATTGCCGGAGACGGCGAACAACAAGAGATACTGGAAGCCGCCGCCCAGGCCGACGTCGTGGTGCTCCGGCTGTTGGGTGGAAAGCGGGCCATGCCCGAGACCTTCGACCCTCTGGTGCGCCTCTGCCACGAGAAAGGGACCACGCTCATCGCCTGCCCCGGCCACCAGGAATGGGACCAAGACCTGGTCACCGCCTGCACCGTTCCGCCCTCCGAGCTTGACACCGTTTTCTCCTACCTGATCCGGGGCGGCGTGGCCAATTTCCAGAACCTGTTCCTCTTCCTGAGCGACTCGTACCTGGGCACCGAATACGGCCATGAAGCCCCCGCCGAGGTGCCCTGGGAAGGCGTCTACCACCCAGACGAAGCGGACGGCATGGACGCCCAAGAATTCGTTGAACGCAGGTTCCAACCGGGCCGTCCCAGCGTGGCGGTCCTCTTCTACCGGGCCCACTGGATGAGCGGCAATCTGCAAACGGTGGATGCCCTGGTCCGGCGTCTTGAGGAGCTGGGAGCCAACGTGCTGCCAGTCTATTCTTTCAGCTTGAAGCACAACCCCGAGGGCGACGGGCAGGTCAACCGGACCTTCTCCGAGATCCTCTGCGATTCCAAGGGCAAAGCGCGGGTCCACTGCATCGTCAACACCATGGGCATGTCCATGACCGACCTGCACCAGGACGGCGCGACCTTCGCCACCGGGCCCCAGGTCGACTATCTGGACCGGCTGAACGTCCCGATAATCCAGGGCATCTTCAGCTCGGGCAAAGAGGGCGACTGGGAAGAGAGCTCCCTGGGCCTGGGACCGATCGACACCGCCATGAGCGTGGCCCTGCCCGAGTTCGACGGACGGATCATCACCGTCCCCATCTCCTTCAAGGAAGAGGTGGCGTCGGATGCCGGCGGACGCAACGGGAAGATGGACGCCCGGCTGCAACGGAACGTGCCCCGGCCCGACCGCATCGACTTCCTGGCCCGGCTGACCGTGAAATGGGCCGCACTAAGTCTCAAGCCCAATTCGGAGAAGCGCGTCGCCATCATCCTGAGCAACTACCCCACCAAGGACGCCAGGGTGGGCAACGCCGTGGGCCTGGACACCCCGGCGTCGGTGGTGAACGTGCTGAACGCCATGAAGGACGCCGGGTACCATGTGACCGACATCCCGGCCGACGGCGACGAGTTGGTGCACCTGATCATCGAGCGCTGCAGCAACGACACCGACACCCTGACCGAAGAGCAACTCCGGCTGGCGGCGGGACACGTAAGCGGTTCACAGTACAAAGAATGGTTCAGCGCCATGCCCCAGCGGGTCCAGGACGATTTGACCGAGGCCTGGGGGGAGCCGCCGGGCCAGGTGTACCGCGCCGGGGACGACCTGGCCATCGCCGGCATCGACCTGGGCAACGTGTTCGTGGGCCTGCAGCCGCCCCGGGGCTTCGGTGAGAACCCAATCTCCATCTACCACAGCCCCGACCTGGCCCCCACCCACCACTACGTGGCCTATTACCGGTGGGTGCGGGACGTTTTCAAAGCCGACGCCATGGTCCACCTGGGCAAGCACGGCACCCTGGAATGGCTGCCGGGCAAAGGGATCGGTCTCTCCAACGCCTGCTACCCGGAAGTGACCCTGGAAGACGTGCCCCTGTTCTATCCCTTCATCATCAACAACCCCGGCGAAGGGGCCCAGGCCAAGCGCCGCGCCCACGCCACCATCATCGACCACCTGATTCCCCCCATGACCACCGCCGACAGCTACGGCGACATAGCGCGGCTGGAACAACTGATGGACGAGCACTACCAATGCCAGACGTTGGACCCGGCCAAACTACCCATACTTGAGGGCCAGATCTGGGACATGGTGCGCCAGGCCGATCTGGACCGGGACCTGGGAGTGGACGAACAGCCGGAGGACTTCGGCGGATTTATCCTGCACATAGACGGTTATCTCTGCGAGCTGAAAGACGCCCAGATCAAAGACGGGCTCCATACCCTGGGCGAAGTGCCGCAAGACGAGCAGATGACCGGACTTCTATCCGCCCTGACCAGGTTGGACACCGGCGCGGTCCCCAGTCTGCGGCGGTCTTTGGCGGAGGCCATGGGCCTGGACTACACCAGCCTGTTGGAAGAACCGGCCCTGCCGGCTCCGGACCCGGTGCCTGCGCCCTTGTTGACTAACGGTGACGGCGCCCCAGTCCGCACCCAGGGCGACCTGCTGGAGCGGCTGGAGGACCTCTCCCGCTCGGCCTACTCCCTGCTTCACGCCGCCGGGTTCAAGGGCGAGGCCGTGGCCGGGACCGTCGAGCAGTTGCTGGGCGTAAGCGACGCCCAGACCAACAAAGTGTTGAGATACGTGGCCGATACCTTGCATCCGGCCCTGCTGCGGACCACCGATGAGATCGGCAACCTGATGCGCGGGTTGAACGGCCAGTTCGTTCCCGCCGGGCCCAGCGGAGCGCCCACCAGGGGCATGGCCAACATCCTGCCCACCGGCCGCAATTTCTACTCGGTGGACCCCAAGACCATCCCATCGCCCACCGCTTGGGATATGGGTGTTGGTTTGGCCGACGCCCTGCTCCAGGTATATCTGGAGGAGGAGGGCGCCTATCCCGAGATGGTGGGACTGGTCATCTGGGGGACCTCGGCCATGCGCACCCACGGGGACGACATCGCCCAGGTGTTGAGCCTGCTGGGAGTCAAGCCGGTCTGGCAGCAGGAGAGCCGGCGGGTCACCGGACTGGAAGTGATACCGCTGGCGGAACTGGGCCGCCCCCGGATCGACGTCACGGTGCGGATCAGCGGGTTCTTCCGGGACGCATTTCCCAACCTGATCGACCTCTTGGACCAGGCGGTGCAACTGGTGGCGTCGCTGGATGAATCGCCCGAGGACAACATGATTGTCAAGCACCTCAAGGAGGACCGGGCTAGTGACATTGCCGATGATTCCTCTGCCGGTCCGTCTCCAGTGGACTCGGTCAGCAATCCGTCGCTTTACCGGATCTTCGGGAGCAAACCCGGGACCTACGGAGCGGGGATCCTAGCCGCGATCGATGAGCGCAATTGGGAGACCGTCCAGGACCTGGCCGAGGTCTATACCGCCTGGGGCGGCTACGCCTACACCCGCCAGGACTTCGGCGTCAACGCCAGGGACCAGTTCCGTCGCCGGTTCAGTCAGATTGTGGTGGCGGCCAAGAACCAGGACAACCGGGAGCACGACATCTTCGACAGCGACGACTACATGCAGTACCACGGGGGCATGATCGCCACCGTGCGGGCGCTGACCGGCAAGAACCCCCAGCAATTCTTCGGAGACAGTTCGGACCCGACCCGCCCCAGGGTCCGCAAGTTGGAGGACGAGGCCCGGCGGGTTTTCCGCACCCGGGTGGTGAACCCCAAGTGGATCGACTCCATGAAGCGCCACGGCTACAAGGGCGCCTTCGAGCTCGCGGCCACCGTTGATTACATGTTCGGCTACGACGCCACCGCCCAGGTGATTGAAGACTGGATGTACGAGAACGTCACCGAGTCCTACGTGTTGGACCCGGAGACCCAGGAGTTCTTCCAACAGAGCAACCCCTGGGCCCTCAGGGACATCGTGGAGCGGCTGTTGGAGGCCATCGAGCGCGGCATGTGGGAGAACCCGCCCCCGGACATGAAAGAGAAACTTCAACAGATGTTCTTGGACCTGGAAGCCGACCTGGAAGCCCGCCAAGAGGGCCCGCAGAGCTAGAAGACAAAAATCCCTTCCCCCGCGCCGGGGGAAGGCGGCTTTGCACAAGAAAGGCCGTTTCGGG
>CAYMZL010000030.1:9992-11651 GCA_964394825.1 uncultured Dehalococcoidia bacterium
CGGAGATGGGGGCGAATCACCCGTGAGACCGGCGGAACGAAGCACATAACCAGGAGGCCCATCATGGAAACAGCCCTGGAGATAATACGGGAACTGACCAAGGACGAAGCCGTCATGTGGGTCGTCGGACGCGGGGACGTCGTCAGCGAGAACGACTCCAAGGGCATCAAAGAGCCGGAGGTCGACAACGGATATATGACCGTCGAGGCGGACAACTGGCATTTCCACATCGGCGTCGACCAGATAGCCGGTGTCCAGTTTGTGGAGGCAGAGAGCCACGACGACCTGCTCTCCTACTACGTGCGTTTCTCCAACGAGAAAGAAGAGACGCTGCTCCGGGGGTATTTCCCCAACCCCAATCTGGACTCAGACCATAAACGGACCGAGTTCCAACCGGAGAAGTACCGGGCGTTCGAGGAGATGCGCGACCGGTTCATCGACGGGGAAAAGATTATCTTTGTGAAGCGGTCCCGCAATCCGGCCGGCTAACCCGCGGTGTAACTGTTGGTTCCCCGCATAGTTCTTGATACTGATAATCGCTAATCTCAGGCATAAACCCCTATTGACCATCACTGGCAAAGGGTCTATTATTCGCCAGGAAGGCTGGCCCCGAGGTTAGATCGAGGCTGAGTCTTCGTTTAACAATCTGGATGAGCCGTTTGGTGGTCCCGATTTATCGGGACTGAAAAGGGAAGCCGGTGAGAGTCCGGCGCGGTCCCGCCACTGTAACTGGTAACCCCGTCTCCCACTGGGAGTGGAGCCACTGTCCCGAATCGCCGGGATGGGAAGGTGCAACGGGGTGTGAATGCCAGAAGCCAGGAGACCTGCCTTCGGCTTGACTTGAAGACCTTCGAGGAAGGGGGTATGAGTCATCATGATGATTCCGCCTGACCCTGCCCGTCGGGCGTTTTTTGTGCCCGCCGGACGGCCAGCCAGGCAAATTACCAAAAATTGAATACCTAGGATGTTCGGGGCTATGGCCCAACGGGCTATAATCCTGGTGGAAAACTGAGCAGACCCAGCGCGGCGGGCCCTCCCGCCGGCACGTTTCGCAACAGGTTTTAAATCGAGAATTCGAGAAAACTAAGGGAGACGACATGGTAGAAGTGCTACGGCAGTCCATAGCAAACCGAGAGATTTCCCGATGGCTACCCGCCATATTGGCGGCGACCGTCGCCTTGTATTTCATTGGGTACGTGGACGGAGCGGCCCAGGGCTCGTTCTTGGGCGCCAAGATGGCCTACGTCCATGAGGTCTTCCACCACGCAAGGCACGTTGCCTTGATGTGCCATTAAGCCAGGAGTCCGCTCCCGGCAGGCGATCCAACGGTCCCCAATAACGAGAAGATTCCCGCAGTCTCCATCCCGGAGACTGCGGCCCTACTCAACCCACCAGCCTCATTGCCCCGCCCATCAACCGAGTTGATCCTCGCTTGACGCTTCATCGTATGGCCTCATGTTGCTCGGACTTCGATGCCGCTCCCGACCGGTTCCCTCTGGGCATTGACATTCTGCGGCGCCGGGCGATCCCAAATCGTTCATTTGACTTTATAGAGGTACAATCATGCCGAGAATATTGATTCTTGGGTTGGTGGCTGGCCTGTTCGCTGGCCTGCTGGTGGGTGGTTTTCATAACCTGTTTACCGTGCCTGTTATCGAA
>CAYMZL010000031.1:0-11107 GCA_964394825.1 uncultured Dehalococcoidia bacterium
AGGGACTAAACTCCCAGGCCCTGGTACTCCAACAGCGAGTAGACTACAGAGTGAGGCTGCCAAACCTGAGAATTCTGAACCGTCCCCCCTTAAGGAGCTAGACATCAACGAGGCTGAGAAAGCTAGCCCTGATACCGACGGCGATGGTGTACGGAATTTGCGTGACAACTGCCCGTTCGTCCCCAACCCTGGCCAACAAGACGCCAATGCAGACGGCATCGGCGACGCCTGCTATGTACTGGAACTGGCGAAAGAGGATTTGGCAACCCGCCTGGGAGGTGTGTCAGCAGTTCTCGGCATTGGAGTGGAAAAAGTGGAAGAGGTGGTTTGGCCTGACAAATGCCTTGGTCTGCCTGCTCCTGAGTTATGTATGCAAGAAGAGACTCCAGGTTATCGTGTTGTCTTTGAGGTCAGTCGAAGGTCTGGTCAGAAATACGTGTACCATACTGACGAAGTCGAGACCTTCCGGTTCGCAGGGCCGGGCGATGCGCCGGAGCGACCCTAGCTCACAGTCGAATTTGCTACCCTTCTTAGACCGCCGGCCCGCCTGACACACTCCAGGGGCCGGCGGCTCTCTTAGGCTGATCTCCGGCGAAAGGCTTAGTGGAAGGCGGGGCTCGTTCTTCCAGAAATTGTCACCAATTGTAGACTTTGCGTACATCTAAGCAGGTATTGTTGACATAATCAGGCGCATCTGATACTGTTTTCGCACGTTTGTAACGGTTTTGTAATGAGGGATAGGGAGAAAACAGATGAAAGGCCGACTCGGCCGTGTGGTGGTGGGCGCAAGCGTATTCATTGGTGTCTTGGCGCTGGCACTCGTAATGACTCAGGGCGCGCCATGGTCACCAGTCCGCGACGTCGAAGCTGCCCTGGGCGACACTCTCCAGACTGTTAACGTACCTGCGGCAGCCCAATGCACACAATCGGGCATCGGTACCTCAGTGGCCATCGTTCCGGGCCCGACGGTGGGACTGACCCAGCCGATTCTGTTGGTTACCAGCTGCTTCACCTCCACCGACGGAGCGGCTCAAGGGAAGAATCTCTACTTCCTCGATCCGGCTACCAACCCGGCTACATTAGTGAAAACCATTGTCACCAATCCCACACCGCCGCGTGGATGGGGCTCGCTCGCCCTGCGGGGAGACAAGGGTGACCTTCTGGGTTGCGGAAACAGTTCTTCCGGGACCCACGCCATCTACAGGATCGACATCAGTCCGTTCAATGCCACACCCGACGGGACCGCTGTCTTTTTATTCAATGGGCAATCGGGGTTTCAAATCTGCGATGGTATGACGTGGGATACCAGCGACAACACCATCTTCCAGAGTGATGACGTTTCGAGTATCGTCGACCACTACAGCGAGACGGGCGCCCTTCTGAACTCCTTTGCCGTTCCGGCCGACTGCCCCAACAGTGGTCTGGTGGTTGGCGGCGCCAGCCTGTTCGCCGCCTGCGACGGTGTGCTGAAAATCTACCAACTGAATAAAACCAACGGCGCCGTGTTTTCTTCCTTCACCTATCCAGGGCAACGCACCGAGGACCTAGAGTGCGACCCCGTTAGCTTCGCGGCTCAAGGTGTGGATGCGGTGTGGTCCAAGGACGCGTTTACCGACCAGTTGTTCGCCTTGGAGATTCCCGATGGGACGTGCGGCTTTGCCGGGGGCCCGCCGGTTGTGCCCGCCGCCTGCCCCGATGGGAGTACTACCGACACCGATGGCGACGCTCTGCTGGATTGCTGGGAGACCAACGGTATCGACTTCGATGGCGACGGAACTATCGACCTCCAACTCTATGATGTCGACGGGGATGGCACCATTCAGGCCAGCGAGGCCGCCGACCCGAACCACAAGGACATCTACATAGAGGCAGACTGGATGGCCCAGCATCAGCCCAACGCCACAGCCGTGAACAATGTCATCGCCAGCTTCGCCAGCGCACCTGTGGCCAACCCGGATGGTACTACGGGCATCCGCTTGCACATACAAACCGATGAGCAGGCGTTGACCCACAACAATAATCTGGCCTTCGAGCCATGCACCGGCCCAGCCGGAGGGGGGACGCCAGACTTCGACACTACCAAGACGGCGAGTTTCGGCACCGCAGCGGAGCGCGCTGCCGCCAACAGCGTCAACATCCTCAACGCCAAGCGCTTTATCTCCCACTACACGCTCTTTGTGCACAATCTGCTGGGCCTCGGCGGCACATCTGGCTGCGCCGAACTGCCGGGGAATGACTTCGTGGTGTCTCTCGGAAGCTGGACCTCCGTCGGCGGCCATCGGGTGGGCAATACCGACGAGCAGGGTGGCACGCTCCAGCACGAATTCGGGCACAACCTGGACCTGCGCCACGGCGGCGGTGACAATACCAACTGCAAGCCCAACTACTTGAGTGTTATGAGCTACACCCGCCAGATTGACAACGTCTACATAAACGGTCGACCGCTGGACTATTCCCGAAGTGCGCTGCCCACACTGATCGAGAGCAATCTCAGCGAGCCTGCTGGCATCGGTGGCTCCGCAGGTGACGAAACGGCCTACGGTCCACCCCCGGTCCAAACAGATGTTAATGCCAGCGGCGCCATTGACTGGAATGTAGACGGTGATTCCGTGGATACGGGAGTAAACCGCAACATCAACAACCTTGGATTTGGCGGCTGCGGCGGATTCGGATCCACCCTCCAGGGATACAACGACTGGGCGAACATTCTGTACGACTTCAAGAACACCGTTGACTTTGCCGATGGTATCCACCTGTCAGTCCTTGAGGTCGAAGAAGAAGACATTCTTGAAGACCTTGTACAAAGTGGCCCTGACACCGATGGGGACGGCGTTCCCAACATTATAGACAACTGCCCGTTCGTCCCGAACCCCGACCAGGCCGACAGCGACCAAGACGGAATCGGCGATGCCTGCGACCCGGACGCTGCCGTCGAAGCTTCGATCGACATCAAGCCGGGAAGCGACCCCAACTCCATCAACTGCAACAACGAAAAGGGAGTGGTTCCGGTAGCTATCCTAACCACCGAAGAATTCGATGCCACTACGGTGGATCACACCACCGTGACCTTTGAAGGGGCCAGCGAGACGCATGTGCATAAGAAAAGTGGAGAACCGCGCCGCCACGAAGAGGACGTGGATGGTGATGGAGACACTGACCTAGTCTTCCACTTCCGGTTAGGCGATACTGACCTTACCTGCGAGTCCACGGAAGGCACTCTCACAGGTGAGATCTTTGATGGCCAAGCCATCCAGGGCACCGATGCCGTCCGAATGGTTGAAGGCGGCGGATCATCCTAGCTGACCAGCCAGCGCTAACTGATTCTGCCAAGCAGGGCCTGAGTGCCCTGCTCTGGTTTTGCCGGAAATCCTCGTGGCTCATAACTCTGGACAAAAGGAGGCCTTTCAAACCCCAACCAGAAACTAGAGAAAATTGGTCAAAATCACTGTTCTGACTAATATGGTATTGGGATTTGGCGGGTTTGCAATATAAAACCTCTTTGGTGTGCCGGGGGTGTAATTCTACTGCAATGACTAATTCGGCTAAAGGAGGCCTAGCCGTCGCAGGGCTTCTGCTGTCCACTCCGCTTGTTGCTCAATAATGCTGCGTAGTGTACCTGTCTCAAAGGTGTCACCTCTGCTGGTGAACGGTACAGTAATCCCGGTAACCGAGGCACCGTCAACTTCGGCTATCCCGATGTTTTCAATGAGCTACTGTCGCGATGCAGCCAGCATTGGAACGCCACTCTCTACCACCTGGAGCCATGTCGAGGCTGGCAAGGTGAATCGGTGAAAGTGGGCCAAGATGGGGGTCACCGTACCCGCATAGCAGCCAGAACCCTCAGATGAACAGATACCGGCAGACCGGCAGCAATTGCTGCCGGTCTTTTCTTTTGCCGGTAAACAAGCTAGGCACGCCCACAGATTGGTTAAAGTTTTAAAAATGATTAAAATTTGTTTCAAATTCCATTGACATAAGGGCCGCGTGGTCAGTAACGTCAGAGGACATAAGGCGGTGGAAAGGGATACGGCTCGCCGGCCCTTTTAAACACAGCGCCGCTGGCAATATCTCGGGCCGGATACGGCCCGTCGCACTGGCGTGGGGATGCGCCCCACCTTGGAGGTTGATCATGGTAATCGAGAAAGACTTAGTGGAAGACGCGGCGGCCCAGGCGGTGCTCGAAGAGCAGACCGAGCCGACCTGCCGGCACCATTGGGTCATCGAGCCGGCTAATGGACCAATCAGCTGGGGAGAATGCCAGATCTGCCATGAAGGCAAGGAGTTCCAGAACTCCATCGGCGACGTTGACCGGGACTATTAAGCCGGCGGGCTTCGGTCCGTGAACAGTAATCAAACGGGGGCCAGGCCCATGCGCCGGTCCGGCGCCGTGAGAGTCCGCAGATAGATGTGCGGTCCGGCCAGCCTTGGCTGGAGTGGGGCCGACACCGGAGGTAGGGAAAGATGAGAGTATTTTGGATCGGTTTCGGACAGGCAGGGGGCAAGATAGCCAATTCCCTGATGGGAATGAACCGCCGCCTTTACAGCGCCATGGCGATCAACACTGAAGAGGCCGATCTTGCCGGCTTACGGTACATCCGCGAAAAGGTCCTGATCGGGAAGTACGCCCTGCGGGGAAGGGGGGTCGGTTCGGACATCGACCTGGGAGCCAGCATCGCCGAGAAGTCGCTGGCCCAGATGATGGACTCGATCGACGCCAAAGTTCGGAAACGGGACCCAGAAGTGATCTGGATCGTGGCGGGGCTGGGCGGCGGGACCGGCGCCGGAGGCAGCTTCGTCTTGGCCAACGAATTGAAGAAGGTCTACAAGCACATCCCGGTCTACGGCATCGGCGTGGTGCCTTCGGTGGCCGGAATGCCCAACGAAAAAGAGGCGCTCAACCTCTCCAACACCGTCAAGAGCTTCGAGCTCTGGAGCCATTATTTTAACAACATCCTATTGGTGGACAACCAACAGTACGAGCTGCCCAACGTGACCCGGGAGTCGGTGGAGAGAATGTTCCAACGGGTCAACGAGAACCTGGCCCAGACCCTCACCACCATCCTCAGCGCGGGAGAGATTCGCCCTCCGCCCCAGGAAGTGTTCAGTTCGTCGGAGATCAAAGCCACCCTGGGGCTCATTGGCGACGTCTCGACCATCGGCCACTGCGCCGAGGAGATCAGGATAAAGTCCCAGTTCTGGCGGAACGGCATGGAACCCGGCACCCGTGAATTGGAAAGCATCATCGAAAGGAGCGTCGACAAGAGTTCCCTCACCTTCCCGGCGGACGTATCGGGGGCCCGGGCGGCATCGCTCATCGTCCACGGCAGGCCGGAGCATCTGTTCACCCAGGCGATATCGGTGGGCAGGGCCAAGCTGGAAGAGCTGACCACCGTGGGCAAGGTGCGTTACGGCGATTATCCGGACCGCCGGACCAAGTATCTGTCGGCGATCACCGTCGTCTCGGGTATCACCGACTTCACGCGTATGGACCAGATGCGGAAGCGGGTGCAGGAGTTGAGCGGTCCCGCGCCGTCGAACCACCATGCGGTCAGCGAAGGCGTGGTGGAGCCTTCGATCATCTAGACACATCCAGCGCGATTTTTCCCACAGGCAGGGAATGACAGACCGGCAGGGTTTCAATCCTGCCGGTCTGTTTTTGCGGGGTCCGCTAACCGCCGTAGGGGCATCCCGATTCCTTCGGGACCGTGCCCCTACGGCCGAATGAGGCTGTTTGATTTGATCGTATTTGCCTGGCCGTTTTCTAAAGAATGGCCACGGGGTTGACGGGCGAACCGGTGCCTCCGACCACCCGAAGGGGGTTGACGGTGAGCAGGAACTCGTAGCGGCCCTCTTCGGCGCAGGCCTCCGCCAGGGGTTGCAACAGCGCGTTGTCCAGCAGGCCGATGCCGTAGGCGAAGATGGAACCGTGGACCGACCAGGCCAGGTCGTAGCCGTTGGGAGTGAAGTCCATCATGTCCCAGACCAGCAGGCAGCAATCGGACTCGCGGATGAACTTAAGGCAGGAGGCGTGCAGTCCGGGCCGTTCGGCCGGGTCTCCGCCCCAGAGAGGGTTGCCGTCCTCATTCCACTTGTCCCGGCCGCTGTAGACCACCAGCGCGTCGCCCGGCGCCATCTCAACACCCTGGGCCTTGGCGATATCCTCCAACTCCCAGCCGTGGACCGGGGTGTCCATGGTCACGTAGGGGACGCCCCGGAACTTGGGAACGTCCAGCAGCACGCCCCGGGTGATGATGCCCTCTTTCCAGTGTTCCACCGACCCCCAGACCGCGCCATCCATGGTGATGGTGTCGTCGTGCTTGCGGCCGTTCCACATGCCGTTCTCATCCCACACGTGGCAGAGGGCGTCCAGGTGCGTGGTGGCGGTGCCGTGGTAGGAGATGCCGTAGTAGTCGGCGGAGAATCCCGCGGTCTCGCTGCGGAAGACCTTTTTCATGTAGTGATGGGCCGGGGTTGGGTTATTTGGCGCCGGTGTCTTGGGAAATTCCCGGCTGAGAGAAACCGCCCGGCCCGACTTGACCGTCCTCGCGGCGGCGAGCCGCTTTTCCGGGGTGACCATGTTCACCGCGCCAACTTGGTCGTCGTTGCCCCAACGGCCCCAGTTCCGGTCTTCCTTGAGGTATGCCAGGACTTCATCTCTGGTTGGTACGCGCCGCTCCATGTTCCCCTCCGTTATCTGGCGTTCTGGTCCAGTCGAATCTCGGATTTCGGACACGTTGATCCGGCGTCCGAGATGTGGGGTGCTGATCCGGTCCAATCACGGTTCGCGGACACGATAGCAGAGGCTACACGGTGGCGCAATTGGCCTGCCTAGTTACCGGGTTAGTCGATCGACTGCTGCAGGCAGGTGAAGAAGCGGTCCATCATGGACTTGGCGAAGCTCTCCATCATCCGCTGACCTACTCTGGCCAGCAGGCCCCCCGAGGAGGATTCGGAATCGACGTTCACGGTGGTCTTGCCGTTGTCAGCGGCCAACCTGACCTGGGACTCCCCCCGGACGAAGCCAGAGGGGCCCTTGCCCTCGATGATCAAGCGGTACGACTCGTAGGGTTTCATGTCCAGCATCTTGACCGTGGCGTCGAACTTGCTGCGGATGGGCCCCATCGACACGGTCACGGTGGCTGCATACTCATCGTTGCCCAGCGCCTCCATCTTCTCGCAGCCGGGGATGCAGGCGGAGAGGGACTGGGGGTCGGTCAGAGTTTGCCACACCTTCTCGGGGGTGGCGTTGAACTCGTAGGAGCCGGATAACTTCATCCTAAGGCCTCGTTATGTCGTCTGTGGGCGGGCACGGATTACAAGCGGTCGTCGGCCAGCAGCAATAATTCCAATAAAACCTGCGCGCCGTTGGCGCAATCTTCGGGAGTCGAGTATTCCTCGGGCGAGTGGCTGATGCCGGCGACGCTGGGCACGAAGAGCATGGCGACCGGGGCGATGGCAGCCACGGCCTGGGCGTCGTGACCGGCGCCGCTGGGCAGCGGTTCCCAGGTCAGGCCGCAGTTCTCCGCAGCCTCGGCCACCAGGGCCTGCATCTCCGCCGTGATCGGGACCGAGGAGGTGAAACGGTGGCGGTTGACTTCAATGTCCACGCCGTCGTTGACCGCGGCCCGGTCGGTGATTCGGCGCAACTCTTCTTCGGCGGCGGCCAGGGCTTCCATGTCGGTGTCCCGGAACTCCAGGCCGATGCTGGCATTCCCGGGGATGACATTCACGGCGTTGGGAACGGCCTTGATGGAACCCACGGTCGATACCCGGCAGATCTCCTGTTCGGCTGCCATCTTCTGGATCGCCAAGACCAGCTTGGAGGCGCTGACCAGGGCGTCGCGGCGGGTTGCCATTGGTGTGGTCCCAGCATGGTTGGCCTGGCCCTCAATCTCGACTTCGAACACGGCCCGGCCGGTGATTCCGGTGACCACGCCGATGGGTGTGCCGGACTGGTAGAGGTTGGGACCCTGCTCGATGTGCAGTTCGAAGTAGGCGGCCAGCTCGCCGGGTCCACGGGCGGCCTCGCCGATCCGGGAGATGTCCCCTCCGATGTCGGCCAGGCAGGGGCCCAGGCAGCAGCCGTCGTCGTCCACGGCGTCCAGGTCTTCTTGTTCCAGTTGGCCGGCCATGGAGCGGCTGCCCACCAGCCAGCGGTGGAACCGGGTGCCCTCTTCATTGGTGAAGTCGATCACCTCCACTGGATGGCGGGTCCGGTGGCCCTGCTCTTGCAGCGTCCGCACGGCCTCGATGGCGGCCATGACCCCCAGGGCGCCGTCGTATTTTCCGCCCTTCGGAACGGTGTCGGTGTGAGAGCCCAGGGCGATGGCCGGCAGACTGCCGTCGGAACCGGCCCTGAGTCCAATGATGTTGCCCGCTGTGTCGATGCGGGTCTCGAGGCCGGCTTCCCGCATCAGCTTGACGGTGTACTCTCGTCCGGCGATGTCTGCCGGGGAATAGGCGACGCGGTCCATGCCGTCGGGACTTTCGCCCAGGTGGCCAAGTTCCTCTAATGTCTGGTTAAATCGCGGTTCGTTGATCGAATACCGGGGCATGGCGGCGGCCTCGTTTTTCGGATTAGAGGGTTGTTTTAGAGCGTTTTTAGAGGGAGAGACGCATTCACTGGGCGCGCTCTTTGAACTCCTCCAATTTCTCTTCCAACAGGGCCCGGTCCACACCCAGCTTTACGGCTGCTTCAACGTCCTTTTTGGCTTTGGCGTCGTCCTTCAGCAGGGTCCAGGCGAAGGACCGGTTGGCGTAGGCCACGGCGAACCCGGGGTCCAGCTTGATGGCGAGGTCCAGATCGGGCATGGCGAGGTCGGGTTTGCCCATCTCGATGTGGACATCGGCCCGGTTGTTGTAGGCCACCGAGAATTTTCCGTCGATCCGGATGGCCTGGTCGAAATCGCTGATGGCCCGCTTCAGGCGGCCGGCGGCCCGGTGGGCGAACCCTCGGCTGCTGTAGGCGTCGGCAAAGTTGGGGTTGAGGCGGACGGCCTCGTTCAGGTCCTTCACGGCCTTACTGAAGTCCGCCAAGTTGGCATGGGCCAGTCCCCGGGTGCTGTAGGCAACGGCGAGAGTCGGATTCAGCCGGATGGCCTCGTCCAGGTCGGCAATGGCCGATTCCGGCTCGCCCAGGTTCAGGTACGCCGAGCCGCGGTTGCTGTAGGCCTGGACCAGGGAGGGATCCAGGCGGATGGCCTCGGTGTAACGGTCTAGGGCCTCTTGCAGTCTGCCCTGGCGCTGCATCCTCACTCCCGAATCGTAGACGCGCTCGGCGCTCGACGTGGCAACGGGACCGGGCATTGTCCGGCCGAATAACTTGAAGAGGGCTCGAAGGATGATGAAGAGTCTCATGTCTGGTTTCCGGGGCGCCTCAACCGTTCTGTTTCCGTAACTCGGCGATCTGGCTCTCCAGGCTGGGCCGGTCCGCGCCCAGGGACACGGCCTTTTCAACATCGTTCTCGGCGTCTTCGTGCCTTCCGGTCATGGCGTGCATCATGCTCCGGTTTAGGTAGGCATCCAGGTACTGGGGATCGGCGCCGATGGCGGTGTCGAAGTCGATGATTGCCGCTTCGGGCTGTCCCATGGCGATGAACAACAGGCCGCGCTGGTAATAGATCTGGGCGCCGGTGCTGTTCAGCTTGGCCGCCCGGTTGAAGTAATACATGGCTTTCGCGGGCTGTCCCCACCGGGCGTAGGTCATGCCCCAGTTGTAGTAGAAGCCGCTGGAGAGTGACTTCATCCCGCCGTAGAAGGCCGAAAGGAAGCGGAGAATCATCCGGGGTGACCCCCAGGCCGGCAGAGCAGGTTTGGCTTTGGCGTTTTTCCAAGCATAACCGGGATTATACGCCTAAGGGAAAGGGGCCGGTCCGGCAACGCTTATCTCCGCCTCGGCGCGGTAGACGCCAAGGACGATGCTGAAAGTGGCTGCGGTCAACAGGAGCCTCGGTGCTTTGAAGGCGGGGCGCATCGGGCTAAACAACGACATTTGCTCCATAGCTTGAGGTGTTCTGCTTTCCTTGACCGGACCGGAACCGGGACAGCCGCAGCGGAGAGATGTCTATGGTTGATGCCCGGCCATCAAGGACCAATTCCGCCATGATGGCGCCCACCGCCGGCGCCAACTTGAAGCCGTGTCCGCTGAAGCCGGCGCAGAGGTAAAGGCCCTCGATGCCGCCCACCTGGTCCATGATGGGATGGCGGTCGGGAGTGGAGGTGTACAGCCCGGCGAAGCCGGTGGCGTATTCGGCTTGTTCCATCATGGGTAGGCGTTTGGCCAGGCGGGTCCAGACCGACTCGATGAACCGTTGGGTGGGACGATGACCGTACAGGGCCGGGTCTTCCACCAGCTCTCCCGGTCCACCGCCGCCGGCCAATACCAGGCCCGCGCCCTCCGGCCGGAAGTATATTTGGTTGACCATGTCGCTTGCTCCGGGAAGGCTGGACGGGCTGGGGGATGGGCTTCTAAAGGCTGCCACTTGGTGGCGGGTGACCTTTAACGGCAGGCTGATTCCGTACTGCGCCAGGAAGTCCCTGCTCCAGGGTCCGGCGGCGACAATGACCCGCTCGGTGCTGGTCCGTCCCTTGCCGGTTACAACCGCCGCAATTTTGCCTCCGGTAATCTCCAGGCCGGTGGCGGGAGACCGCAACTCCATCGGCACGCCCAACTGACGGGCGCGTGAGGCATAGGCGAGGGCCGTTCCGGAGGCATCGGCGTGGCCCGACAACGGTTCATAGACGATGGCGGCACAGTCGTCCAGGTGGAACCCGGGGGCGATCGCAGCCGCGTCCCGGTGGTCGATGACGCTGGTCTGGATGCCGGCCTCTTGTTGGAGCGCCACGCTGGCGCCGGCCTGGTCGTGGTCGCCTTCACCGGCAAACACCAGATGACCGGTTTCGGTGAAACCGCACTGGCCGCCCACAACGTCGTCGAAGTTCCGGAACACCTGGAGGCTGTGCCAGGCCATGCGGGCCAGCACTTCCGTGGAGTAGTGGGTATGGACCGAGGCCGTTGAGCGTCCCGTGGAGCCGGAGCCCAGCACGTCCCGCTCCAGCAGCAGAACGCCGGTCATGCCCCTGGCGGCCAGGTTGTAGGCGATGGAGC
>CAYMZL010000032.1:0-11073 GCA_964394825.1 uncultured Dehalococcoidia bacterium
ACACCGGCCACAGGACCGTGGCCCTGATGCGACGGCTATTGGGGACGCACTCCAATCTCTACATGAACATCAAACTTCCAAGCGGTTCGAAACGTGACGACCTGACTCCGCCGGAGAACCAACCCGTTGACGCCGATGGTAGAGTCCGCCCGGAATGGCTGGACCTGCTGAAGGAATTTCCAGACAGATTCTTCCTGGGCGCCGAAGCTTTCTACGACATACAGGCGATGGCCAGGGGGGTCTCCAGAGCCCAGTCGCCCTTCATCGAGCAACTCCCATTGGAGTTGGCGCGAAAAGTGGGGTACGAAAACGCGGCCCGGGTCTACCGGCTGGATGTCACTCCCGCCGCGACGCCCACGCCCACGCCAACCCCCGCCCCCACACCGAGGCCGCCTGCCATTCCGGTGGTGTCTAGCTTGGAGGCCGGAGACATCGCGGTTACCCTCTTCGAACCGGACCTGGTCTACCCCGGCAACACGATTTTCATGGACTACCGCGATTTACCCCGGCCCCGCCTGGTGGAGGTGGACATTCAGGGACAGGTTGTCTGGGAATATCTAATGCCCGAGGATAT
This sequence comes from uncultured Dehalococcoidia bacterium, assembly GCA_964394825.1. Taxonomy (GTDB): domain Bacteria; phylum Chloroflexota; class Dehalococcoidia; order Lucifugimonadales; family UBA3495; genus UBA9611. The sequence goes on from CAYMZL010000032.1 coordinate 575, forward strand.
ACGAGCCGTCTACAGCGGTGGGGACCTCAGCCCGGGCTCTGGGCCTGATGTGGAGTGGCTGCCCAACGGGGACATACTGTTCTTGATGCCTTCTTCAGGCGTCTTTCAAGTCAACCGGGATAAGGAAATTGTCTGGTCCTATCGAACCGACCAAGCCAGCCATGATGCGGACCGGTTGCCCAACGGGAATACCCTGATGGCTTGGGGTTGGGATAAAAAGTCCGACGCGCAGGTGAAAGAGGTAAACGAAGCGGGTGAGGTGGTGTGGAGCTGGTACGCGAGAGACCATCTGGACGATGCGGATAACCGACGGGGTGCAGATACCGAATCCTTCGATGGGACCTACACACATACCAACTCGGTAATAAGACTTGACAACGGCAACACCCTTATAAGCGTGAGGAACTTTAACCTACTGGTGGAGGTGGACCCCTCAGGGCAAATCGTTTGGTCGTTGCAGGACGTCTTCACAAACCCCCACGACCCGGAGATACTGCCCAACGGCAACATCTTGGTCGGGGACCATGACCGCCCTCATCAAACGATGGAGGTCACCCGGGAAGGCGATGTTGTCTGGAAGTGGACTCGCCCTGGATTAAGGGCCGTTCGGTATAACCATCTGCTGCCCAACGGCAACATCTTGCTCACAGATTGGATGAATATCATCGAAATTACCCGCAGTGGGACGATTGTCTGGCAGCTAGAGCTTCTGGATGTGGAGCCCGACAGGTGGATGTACAAGGCGGAAAGGAGAGGCGGATAGCCGGAAGCCGGTTAACCTCTCCCGCCTGAGAGGGGGCTCAAGGTCGAGAATCCCGCTCCAAAACCACCCAAGGCAGTTGTTTACCCATCTCCCGCAGCCGGTCGAGTACCTCCAGTTTACGGGAAAGGCTCATCCTCGCCCTGCGGCGGTGCCATTTCTCTTTCTCGCGGAACGCGAATTCCCCGTAGGCTTTGGAGTCTGCGGGCAATTTGATCTTCGCCATCGTTAATTCCCTGATCGCCGGGAGGTATTCACAAGCCTGCGAACCAGTCAGTCAACTCCTGCCGGTTCCGCTCCAGCCACTTGATGTTGAGGCGTACCCGCTCCAAGGCCTGGCGGATGGTCCGCTCGGCGGCGGCGGCCGGGTGCTCGGCGAAGAAGCTGTCCACGTCGTCGGCCTTCTCCTGGGTGTTGAAATGGCTGCAGATGGACACCAGGCGCATCAGACCGAATCCGCCGCCGCCGTAGCGCCGGTCGAACTCGCCCCAGTTGGACTTGACGAACTCCCAGGCCAGGTCGCGGCCCTTGGGGTTGGCAGCCACGCCGGCCACCACGGTGATGGTGTCTTGGGAGCGCACCTTGGATGACAGGGAGTCCGCCAGGGTCGCGTTCAGCAGTTCCGGCTGCTGGAACCGGGTCAGCGCCATCAGGAGCCGGATCTTCTCTTCCGCCAGGCCGGTTTCGCCCTCAAGCTGCCAGATCTGGTCGTAGATGTCCTTGCCGCCTGCCTGGGCCGCCAAGGCGAAGACCACGCCGCGGAGGTCGGGCGCCAACGTCTCCCGGTCCTCCAGGTACCGCTGGAAATGCTCCGACGCCTTGCGCAGGGATGCGGGGTCTTGATAGCTGCCGGCCTGGCTCGGGACGGTGGAACGGGGCAGGGCGTCCAGGGGGGCCTCGCCGGGCTTGGGTTCCCACCCGGCCTTCCTCGCCGCCGGACCGAAGAGATCGCGGGCGAATCTCTGGTACGCCGGATGCACCGGCTCGTCGGCGACCAGTTGCTCGATATCCCGCAGGTTGCTGGCCAAGTCGCCCCAGACCGAGGCGTCGTCCTCGTTCCGGTAGGCCTGGGCCAGGGATAGAAACTGGGTCACCGGTAGAAGCCCGGCCCGGGACAGGGCGTAGGCGTCGTTTTGGATCCCCAGACGGTCGGTGGCGTGCAATTCCAAGGACTCTATAGCCGGGACCAGCCGCTGCCAGTCCTCGGCGCTGTAGTTCACCCGGAAGAAGCCGGTCTGCTGGGGGTTGACCTTGATCCAACCAGTGCTGGTCCCTGGAACATCCAATTGGGTCTGCCGTCCGTCCATCACCGTGACGGTGGATTCCTGTCCACCCTGGCTGACGCTGAGGGGCACCCTCCAGACTTCATTGTCTTCCGAGTTCGGGTCGCTCTCGCCCAGCAGCCGGTCGTAGACGAACCGCTCCTGGGTTACCGATAGCCGAGTCCGGCCGTCGCTGCGGTGTGATTCCACCTGGAGCACCGGGTATCCCATCTGTTTCACCCAGGAGTCCATGATGGCGGTGACCGGCTGGCCCGACTCCGCTTCCAGGGCCGACCACAGGTCTTGGGTCCGCGCGTTGGCGTACATGTGGCCCGACAGATACCGGTTCAGGCCCTTACGAAAGGTCTCCTCCCCCAGGAGATTCTCCAGCATGCGGATCACCGAGGCGCCCTTGCTGTAGCTGATGGCGTCGAATAGCTGGCTGACCTCCGCGGGATTTTTGACCGCTTGCTCGATGGGGTGGGAGTTCTTCAGGCCGTCCAGGCTGAGCGCCCGGTTGGTGTCCATGTTCACGAACTGGGTCCACATCTGCCACTCTGGGTATAGCCAGTCCACCGCCTTGTTGCCCATCCACGACGCGAAGCTCTCGTTCAGCCACAGGTCGTCCCACCACTCCATGGTCACCAGGTCGCCGAACCACATGTGGGCCATCTCGTGGGCGATGACCTCAGCCACCCGTTGGCGGGTGCCGGCCGACGAGTTATCCGGGTCCACCAGCAGGGCCGTCTCCCGGTAGGTGATTGCGCCCCAGTTCTCCATGGCGCCGGCGGCGAAATCGGGGATGGCGATGTGGTCCAACTTGGCCAGCGGGTAGGGGATGCCGAAGTAGTCGTTGAAGTAACCCAGCAGCTTTACCGAGGTGTCCAGGGCGAAGCCCGCCTGGTCCTGCTTCCCCGGAGTGGTCAACACCCCGACCTTGGTGCCGCCGGCGGCCTGCCGCTCCACCGAGACCAGGTTGCCGACGATGAAGGCCAGCAGGTAGGTTGACATAACCGGGGTCTCGGCGAACCGGACCGACTTCAGTCCTGGGCCGGGTACGGATTCTTCCACCGCCGGAGTGTTGGAGACGGCCTGGAACTCATCCGAGAAAACCAGCGTTACTTCAAAGGTCGCCTTCTTGGCCGGTTCGTCCCAACAGGGGAAGGCCCGGCGGGCGTCGGTGGCCTCAAATTGGGTGGTGGCCAGGTAGCGGGTCTCGCCGTCTTGGGAGTTGTACTCGGACCGATAGAAGCCCACCAGCTTGTCGTTCAGTTCTCCGGTGAATGCCATCTCCAAGCGGGCGTCGCCGGGCTGGACCGTTTCGCCGAAGTCCAGGGTCGCCGTCTCGGCTTCTTTATCGATGGTCACCGATCGGCTGGCCAGCGCGGCGCCGTCAACGTGAAGGGTTGCCGAGCTAATCTTCAACTCCACGGAGTTGAGTACGATGGTTGAGGTTGGCTCCAAGACTTGGAGGTCCACGCTCTGCTGGCCCCTGAAGGTGAAGTTGTGCAGGTCCGGCTGGAGGGTGATGCGGTACTTGCTGGGGCGCGCTGTTTCGGGCAGAACCACCGCTTCGGATGCGGGCATTGAATTCTTCCTCCGGAGACTTTTGGCGATGGGCCGACGCTCAATGAGATGGGCACAAAAAACGGCGTGAATGCCGGTGGTGGGCCGCTCTTTAGGTCCGTTGGCTAGGCGTAGGGCCAGTGTACCATTTACCCGCCGCCGCCTCTACCTGCGGCGAGGGTGGCGCTCCAGACTGGAACGGGCATGGCGGCCGCCCCACTTGGTGCTATAATACGGGCCGGTTTTGTCACCCCGTTCAGGCGTGGATAGGGCGTTTGACGGCGGTATTTTGAAGACCGGGAAGACAGGCTGCCACCGATTGCTCCCAGGTGTCCCGGCTGGGCCGGGAACCGGAATCTTATCTCAACCAAGGAAAACCCAAATGCCTCCCAAGACCATGTTCGAGAAGATCTGGGACGACCACGTGGTCGTCCAGGAGCCGGGCGAGCCCGCGGTGGTCTACATCGACCTGCACCTGGTCCATGAAGTTACCTCCGCGCAGGCCTTCGACGGCCTGAGGGACGCCGGGCGGAAGGTGCGGCGGCTCGACCTAACCATCGCCACCGCCGACCACAACACGCCCACCTGGGACCTGTCCCTGCCGGTTACCGACGAGATCTCCAAGAAACAACTGGACGCCCTGGACCGCAACTGCGCCGAGTTCGGCGTGACGCTGTACGACCGGTTCAGTCCCCTGCAGGGCATCGTTCACATAATCGGTCCGGACTTGGGCTACACCCAGCCCGGCAAGACCATCGTCTGCGGCGACAGCCATACCTCCACCCACGGCGCCCTGGGCGCCTTCGCCATCGGCATCGGCACCTCGGAGGTCGAGCACGTGCTGGCCACCCAGACTCTGCGTTCGTTCAAGCCCGACACCATGGAGGTCCGGGTCAACGGACGATCGCCCCAGGGCGTCACCGCCAAAGACATCATCCTGGCAATCATCGGGAAGATCGGCGTCAACGGCGGTGTGGGCCATGTCATCGAATACACCGGAGAGGCCATCCGTTCTTTGTCCATGGACGGCCGGATGACAGTCTGCAACATGAGCATCGAAGCCGGGGCCCGAGCCGGCATGATCGCCCCCGACGAGACCACTTTCGAATACCTGCGCGGCCGCCAGTTCGCGCCCCAAGGCGCCGAGTTCGACGCGGCGGTGGAGCGGTGGAAGGCACTGGCCACCGACTCCGGCGCCAAGTATGGCAAATTAGTGGAGATTGACGCATCCGAGTTGGAGCCCCACGTGACCTGGGGCACCAATCCCGGCATGGTCGCCCCCATCTCCGGCAGGGTACCCGACCCGGCGGACATGGAGGACGAGGCCGAGCGGGAGGCCACCGTCCGGGCCCTGGAGTACATGGGCCTGAAGCCCGGCACGGCCATCCAAGACATCAAGATTGACCGCATCTTTCTCGGCGCCTGCACCAACGCCCGGTTGGAGGACCTGCGGGCCGCCGCCGAGGTGGTCAAGGGCAAGAAGGTCCACGAGGACGTTTACGCCATGGTGGTCCCCGGTTCGGCCAAGATCAAGAAAGAGGCCGAGGAAGAAGGCCTGGACAAGATATTCGAGGAAGCGGGCCTGGACTGGCGAGTGGCCGGATGCTCAATGTGTCTGGGGATGAACCCGGACATCCTGTCGCCGGGACAGCGCTGCGCCTCCACCTCCAACCGCAACTTTGAAGGGCGGCAGGGCAAGGGAGGCCGCACCCACTTGGTCAGCCCCGCCATGGCGGCGGCGGCGGCCATCGCCGGCCACTTTGTCGACGTGAGAGACCTTTAGACGCCCTTGAAACCAGGGCCAAGCCAAGGAGATCCACCATGGACCCGTTCACGAAACTAACCGGCGTGGTCGCCCCCATGGACCGCGTTAACATCGACACCGACCAGATCATCCCGGCGGTGTTTCTGAAAAGCATCGAACGCAGCGGCTTCGAGGACGCCCTGTTCTCGTCGTGGCGGTACAACGCTGACGGCAGCCCCAACCCCGATTTCGTATTGAACAAACCCGCGTACCAGAACGCTCACGTCTTGGTGGCCGGCCCCAACTTCGGCTGCGGCTCGTCCCGCGAGCATGCCCCGTGGGCGCTCCGCGACTACGGCATCAAGTGCATCATCTCCACCAGTTTCGCCGACATCTTCTACAACAACTGCTTCAAGAACGGCGTGCTGCCCCTGATTCTGCCCGAAGAACAGGTGCGGGAGATCATGGACAAGGCCGAGTCCAATCCCGGCGTAGAGTTGAACGTTGACCTGGTGAGCCAAAGGGTCTGGGACGAGAGCGAGGAGATCTCCATCTCCTTCGAGATCGACGCCGCCCGCAAAGACGCCCTGGTCAACGGCCTGGACGACATCGGTCTCACCCTCCGCCTGGAGGCCGACATATCGGCCTACGAGGCCAAGCGCGGGCTTTAGGCGCGAGTGCCTGGCTGTAAGCTAGGAGCAGTCAGCTTTCAGCATTCAGTCGTCAGCCGTCAGTTTGATCTGTTGCCCCTTGTTGTCATTCTGAGGCCCCGACGCGTCGGGAAATAATCCCGTTGCTCCTGGGTATGCTGTCTAGTGGGCAAGGAGATCAGGATTCGCTGGGCGTGCACCGGTCGACGGCGGAGGTACAAAATTCCCCCAACCCGCTATTACCAAAGGTGATTTTCCGCCAATTGTACGGCAGGTTCAGGCAGAGCTTTCCGCCGCCGCTTCCACCGTGGCAACTGCTTGAGACGGAGCGGCAGCCGGGTCTCCCAGCATCAGGAACAGTGCCGACCCTACAAAGCTGACCACGGCGACTACGGTGAAAGACAACGTATAGGTGCCGGTTGCGTCGAACATGATTCCCGCAAACAACGGCGAGGCCAATAGCAGCACGTTCATCGGAATCATGGAGATACCGGTGATGCTGGCGAAGGCCTTGCGGCCGAAGTAGACGCCCCGGATGGCGGTTGTCATCGGATTCCGGCCTCCGAAACCGATGCCAAGCAACACCCCAAATAGATAGGCCATCGCCTCGGTCTCTCCAACCACCAGCACGGCTATGCCCACGGACTGGACCGCCGAAAAGGCGAAGATTGCCCAACGAATCGGTATCCGGTCTCCCACGTAGCCGCCGATCAGAGTGAAAACCGCCGCCACCGCCGTATAGGTCGCCACCACCCACCCCACCGTTTGCAAAGAAAAGCCCCGGTCGGTCAGCATGGGGCCCAGGTGGACCATCATGGTTACGATGACGATGGAGGAGCAGGCATGGCCGAAGGAGATGAGCCAGAACGTCTTGGTCCGAACGGCCTCCTGCCAGGTATAGCTGGGCCCCTCGGCTTCCGGGGCAGACTCCTCATGTTTAGCCGCTGCCGGCTCGGGCGGATGGCCGTCGGGATGTTCGCCGTATTCTTCGGGACTATTCCGCACGAACCGGGACAATGGCACCGCCACGGCCATGAGGAAGATGCCGATGACCGCCGCCGTCAACCGCCAGCCCGGCCGGCCCGGGATGTCGGGGTCGATGGCCCAGACGAGGACGGGCACCAAAATAACCCCGCCGATCAGGAATCCTTCCCCGGCGATGGCCATGGCTGTGGCCCGCCGCCGGGAGAACCAATTGTTGACGACGGTCATCATCGGCAGCCAGCTACCCAGCCCGGTGCCCATGCTCATGACCACGAAGGCCAGATAGAGCTGCCAGAGGCTGTTGGTTGCGGCCAGAATGAGGAACCCAACCCCTGCGATGGTCAACCCCAAGGCCACCATCGTGCGGGGGCCCAATCTGTCCACCAGATATCCGGCCACCGGGCCCATGATGGAGCCTTCCACGCGGGTCAATGAGAAGGCGATGGTAAGTTGGGTGCGGCTCCAGCCGAACTGTTTTTCAAAAACGACGAACCATGCGGTCATGCCCTGGAACATGGGCACCGAGCCCACGACCATGACCAGGGCGGCCACCCCGACCAGAACCCAGCCGTAGAAAAGTCGGCGAGGACGCGTCGGCATATCGGTCTGGGCCATCTTCTACCTGCGTTGGTGTTTGAACGGAAAGGGATTAGGCCGGATTCAGGGTATCAGAGCGGCGCCTTTCCTACCCGCGGGGTCCGGCAAGCCCTTCCGAGAGCTAGTCCGGTCTGCGGTGGGAGTATTGAAATCCCCCAACCCCCTTTACGAAAGGGGGCTCCTGGGGGTTTTTCTGATTACAATCTTCGTTGATAGCTGATAGCTGACCACTACTTGGAAAACGCCCTTCTGACCTGCTCTTGGAAGTCGGTTTCGTAGCGCTGCATCCGGCCTTGGCGCACCTGTTCGTCCAGGGTCGGGCGCTGCACCGGTCTGGGGTCGGTGGGCCCGTAGCCGATGATGCCCGCCTCTTCCAGGGCCGCCAGTTCGTCGGCGGTTTTACCCAGCAGTTCTAAGAGGACCAGCGAGTTGTGCTCTCCCATCAGTGGGGCCGCCTTGCCCTTCACCGCCGGCGTTTTTGATAGCTTCCAAGGCCGGCCGGCGTAGGGCAGCGGTGGGATGCCCGTGCTGTCGTGGTGGGTGACGACCTCGTAGAAGCCCCGCTCATTCAGATGGGGGTCGAAGAGCAGGTCCTTGCTGTCTAGGACGGCTCCGGCGGCGACTCCCTCTTTCTGCAGCGCGTGCATCAGTTGGTGGGCGTCCCAGGGGCTGGTCACCGGCCCGATCAGGGCGTCCAATAGGTCCCGGTTCTTCCACCGGTTCAGCGAGTCCTCGAACCTGGGGTCGGCGGCCCATCCTTCCTGTCCCAACACCCGGCAGACGGCTTGCCATTCGTCATCGGTGGCGGCGGCCATGGTGATCCAACGGTCGTCCCCCCGGCACGGGTAGCAGCCGTGGGGCGACATGGAGGTGTCCTGATTGCCCATGCGCGGTACGGTGCGGCCGTTGGCCGAGTAGTCCATCAATACCTCGGGGATGGTGGCGCTGGTGGCCTGGGTCTGGGAGATGTCCACGAACTGCCCTTGGCCGGTGCGCAGCCGGTGCATCAGGGCGGCCATCACGGCGAAGACCGTGTGCTCGCCGGAGGTGTAATCGGTGTAGGGTATCTCGGCCATCACCGGCGGCCCGCCGAGGTAGCCGGTCTGGTAGGCCAAACCCGCCGCGCCTTCCGTGGCCGGTCCGGTGGCCCCGTAGTTGGCCCAAGGCCCATAGAACCCGTAGCCGGTGGACGACACCATGATGATGTCCGGCTTTATCTTTCGAAGGTCCTCGTATTCCAGACCGAAGTTCTTGATCACCCTGGGGGTGAAATTCTCGGAGAAGACGTCGGCGACGGCGATCAACTCGCGGAGGATCTGGAGGCCCTCGGGTTTGCTCAGGTCCAGGGTGATGCCCAGTTTGTTGCGGTTCTGCTCGTAGAAATTGGCGCCCTTGTTCCAGAACTCACCGGAGATGTCGTTCTGATAGACCGAGTCGCTGCGGTAGCTCTCCAGGCGGCCGGTGGACTCCAGGCGGATGACCTGGGCGCCCATGTCGGCCAGCAGTTTCATGGCGAAGGGGATGGCGATGAGCTGGCCCATCTCGATGATTCGGACGCCTTCCAACGGTGCGGACACGCTCTATTGACCCTCCGGCATTAGATGATCTGCATGGCCCGCATCTGGGCCAGTTGTTCGTTGGTGTAGCCCAGCCGTTGGCCGATGACTTCCTGGTTATGCTGGCCCAGGGTTGGGGCAGGGCTGCGGGCCTCCCATGGGGTGCCGCTCATCTCGAAGGGAGCGCCGGGGTACTTCAGCGTTCCCAACGCCGGATGGTCGATGTCTACGAAGAAGTTCCTGGCCTCGAATTGCGGGTCGGCCATGACCTCTTGGGGGGACTGGACCACGCCGTAGATGAACCGCTTCTCGTGGGAAGCGTGGAACATGTCGTATTTGTTCTGCTTGATGAAATACTCGTCCATTATCCGGCCCAGCGCCTCGGCGTTTATCAGGCGGGCCGAGGGTGTGCTGAACCTCTCGTCGTCCAATTCCGGGAGGCCCAGGAAGTCCACCACGGTGTTCCAGTTCAACCCGGCGGCAAGGCCAGGACTGGGCAGTAAATAGCCGTCGGCGCTGGCCCGGATGCGGTTCAGGTCGCCGCTGTGGTTGGGTTGGCGGCGGCGGACCGCTCCGGTGTAGGTGAAGTTGTTGACCACGTCTCTGAGGCCGGTGGCCACCGCTTCCTGGACCGAAACGTCCACCCGCTGCCCCTCGCCGGTGAGCCGCTGGTGGTACATGGCCATCAGGGTGGCGGAGGCGGCGTCGGTCCCCGCTTTGAACTGGGCCTGATTGAAGGCGTGCTTCAAGGGCTCCCGGTCGTAGGCCCCGAAGATATACATCAGGCCGCCCAAGGCGTATTCAACGATGTCGGCGGCCTTGTAGTCCCGGTAGGGCCCGGTCTGCCCGAAGTTGGAGATGGAGGTCATGACCAGGCCGGGTTTGATCTGTTGCAGGGTCTCGAAATCCAGCCCCAGTGACGGCATGACCCTGGGGGCGAAGTTCTCCACCAAAAGGTCTGATTCTTCGACCAGCGACTTCAGCACCTGGATACCCTTCTCGGACTTGAGGTTCAGGGTCACGCTCTGTTTGTTGGTGTTCAGGTAGGCGAAGACCAGGCTCTTTTCCGGGTCGGCCTCATCGTTGAGGAAGGGGGCCATCCGCCGGGCCGGGTCGCCGCCGGGCCGCTCGACCTTGACCACCTCGGCGCCGAAATCGGCCAGCAGTTTGGTGCAGTAGGGTCCGGCTATGTGGTGGGTGAGGTCCAAGACCTTCACCCCGTCCAGGGCGCGTTCAGGCAAAGGTTTACTCCGCGATCGTAATGGCGAGTTTTTCCTAGCGACTCCGATTAGACTTAGGCGCTAGTAGACCCGGTTCAGCGGGGTGTCCGGTCAGATGCCGGCGGGGCCTACAGCTCGGGATAGGTCAGCCGCAGCAGAG
>CAYMZL010000033.1:0-10982 GCA_964394825.1 uncultured Dehalococcoidia bacterium
TGCCTACTCGGGCGGCACCCGCCGCTGAGCAGGCCCGGCCAACACCAGCGATTGATATCCGGCGATCGACGCCCGGCGGCGCAGACGATCAGCCACGCCGCCGGACCCCTCCCCACTTATGCCCCAGGCCCGTCGAGGTTAGACAATGCCATTTCCCTGGCTCCGTTGGTTCGGCTCTGCAAATAGGGGTAGGGGCGGCCGCCGCCGCAGCCTGCGGGCCCAGCGGCAAGTCCGTGGAGAAAACGGCAGTCCGCAGGAAGCTCCCGAGATCGTGGCCGACCGGCGGCAGCGCAGGTTCGGTTTCGGGATCGGCACCGCCTTTCTGTTTGTCATAGTGGGTGTGGTCGCCTTTGGTTACTATCAAGAGTTCTACAAACCGCCCAGAGTCTGGGCCGGTTCGGTCCGGAACATAGAATTTTCCATGGGCGACCTGGTCCAACGCATCCGGGTTTTGCAGGGCGTTAACCGCTACCAAGGCGGTCAGGTGAATCTCGGCACCGCCCCCTTCGAGTATCTTCAGAACCTGGTGAACGCCGAGATACTCCGTCAGCAGGCCCCACTCCTGGGCATCAACTTCACGGACGAAGACATTGGTCAAGAACTGCGGCGGCAGTTCGTCCCCACGGCGGACCCGGGACAGGAGACCGACCCCGGCCAATTGGAACGGGAATTTAGGGACAATTATCTGACCTATCTGACGGCTACCGGCCTGTCGGACGGAGAATTCCGGATAATCGTCGAAGAGCAGCTCACTTTGCGAGCCCTGGCGGGCCTATTGTCACGGGAGATCGAGGACCGGCAACAGCAGGTGGAGATCCAATGGATCCAACTTTCGTTGGATAGCGATATCCTCCCCAACGATGTGGCCCAGCGATTGGAGAATGAAGATTTCACCCGTATCGCCCAGGAATTGAACATGCCCAGCCAATACGCCGGCCCCGACGGCTACGTTGGCTGGGTGCCCCGGGGCGCCTTTCCGGACCTTGACGACGCCATCTTCGGCAACGGAGAGGAAGGGATTCAATCGCTGGCGGCCGGTACTTTCAGCGAGCCGATCTTCTCCAATGACGGGTTTTTTCTGGTCAAGGTGCTCTCCGGCGCCGAGGAGCGGGAATTGGAGGTCGAAATGTTCTTGAAGCTGACCATGGAGATGGTGGAGAGCTGGCAGCGGGATGCACTGGAGTCGGGAACCAGCCAAGGATTCGTGCGGATGAACTTCAACAGCAGGTTTTACGAATGGGTCACCGACCAGGTGATCATCACCGCGCCACGGGTGGACCGGCCCACGCCGGTTCCGAACCAGGTCCTGCCAGGGTTGGGCGGGTAAGGGCCAATGGCGGCATCATCCGGCGTTCCCGCTGAGACCCCTGCGGTGTCCCCTGCCGTAATCAACGTTGGCCTGATGGGCTTGGGCGTGGTCGGCACCGGAGTGGCCGCCACCCTGCTCCGTGAGACAGCGCCGCTCTCCGACGTCACCGGCCGGCCCGTGAGGCTCAAGAAGGTTCTAGTCCGCGACTTTTCCCGTCCCAGGGACATTGACCTGCCCTCCGGCCTGCTGACGACGAATGCGGAAGATATCCTGGCCGACCCGGATATTCACATCCTGGTGGAGGTGATGGGCGGGACCGACCCTGCGGAAGGCTATCTCAAGCAGGGCCTCTCCGCCGGCAAACACGTCGTCACCGCCAACAAAGAGGTGATGGCGAAATCGGGACCGGAGTTGTTGGCCTTGGCGCGGGCGAACGGCGTCAATCTTCTCTTTGAGGCCAGTGTCGGCGGTGGCATCCCCATCGTCGGCTGCTTGATGAACGAACTGGCCGCCAACGACATCCGCTCCATCCGCAGCATCATCAATGGCACCACCAACTACATCCTGACCCGTATGGCCCACCAGGGGGCCAGCTTCCAACAAGCCTTGGGCGAGGCCCAAGAACTGGGCTATGCCGAGGCCGACCCCACCAACGACATCGAGGGCATCGACGCCGCCTACAAGCTGACCATTCTGGCGTCCTTGGCCTACCGGCGCCCGTTCCAGCCCTCCGACGTCTACTGCGAGGGCATCTCCAAGCTTGAGCCCCAGGACTTCCGCTACGCCCAGGAACTTGGCTACGCCATCAAGTCCCTGGCCATCGCCAACCTGGACGACGGGGCGGTGCAACTACGCGTTTACCCCGCTTTAGTGCCCGCCGAACACATGCTGGCAAAGGTTGATGGAGTGTACAATGCCGTGGAGGTCGACGGCAGCCTCTGCGGGCAGGTCCTGTTCCACGGGATGGGAGCAGGAAGGGAACCCACCACCAGCGCCGTGGTCGGCGACGTGATCGAGGCGGCCCGCAAGATGGGCGGCCACTCCCTGCCCCTGGAAGTGCGGAACGGCGCCGCTCTTACCGTTCGGCCCATCGGCGACCTCAAGGTCCGGTACTATATCCGCCTGGACGTGGCCGACCATCCGGGAGTGCTGGCGCGGATCGCCCAGATTCTGGGAGACGGGCAGATCAGCATCGCGGCGGTGCTTCAGAAGGACACCCAGCCGGAGACCGAGAGCGCCGAGATCGTGATCACCACCCATCCCGCCAGGGAGGCGTCGGTGCGGAAGGCCCTTCAGGCCATTGACGGCCTGCCCGAGGTGAGACGGGTGAGCAATACCCTTAGGATCGAGGAGTAAGTCCGGTGCGGGAGCGTTCCTGTAGAAATCGGGGATGGGGTTAATCGTATGGGCGCCGGGGTTTTAAGCACCTACCGGGAGTTGTTGCCTCTGACCAGCGCCACGCCCATGATTACCATGGGAGAGGGCGATACCCCTTTGGTCAAGTCCAACCGCCTGGGAAGGGAGTTGGGTTGCCCGGAGCTGTATTTCAAGCTGGAGGGCTGTAATCCCACCGGCTCTTTCAAGGACCGCGGGATGGTGGTGGCCATCGCCAAGGCGTTGGAAGAAGGCAGCCGGGCAATCATGTGCGCCTCCACCGGCAACACCAGCGCATCGGCGGCGGCGTTTGGGGCCTACTGCGACATCCCCACTTTCGTCCTGATTCCCAAGGGGGAAGTCGCCATGGGCAAACTGGCCCAAGCCATGATCTACGGCGCCAAAGTCATCATGGTCAACGGCAACTTCGACGTGGCCTTGGGCCTGGTCCGGGAGTTCACTGAACGGAACGAAGTGACACTGGTTAATTCCGTCAACCCCAACCGCATTGAAGGCCAGAAAACGGCCGCCTTCGAGGTGGTGGACGCCCTGGGCGACGCCCCGGACCTGCTGTTCATCCCCGTGGGTAACGCGGGCAATATCACCGCCTATTGGAAGGGCTTCCGGGAGTATCAGGACCTGGGCCGGAGCCAGACTCTGCCGCGGATGATGGGGTTCCAGGCCGAGGGCGCGGCGCCGATAGTCAGAGGGGAGATCGTGGCCAACCCTCAGACCATCGCGTCGGCGATACGCATCGGCAATCCCGCCAGTTGGAGTGGGGCCATCGAGGCCCGGGACGGCTCCGGCGGCGTCATCGAAACGGTCTCAGACGATGAGATACTGGAAGCCTACCGGCTTCTGGCGAACAAAGAGGGGATATTCTGCGAGCCGGCGTCGGCGGCCTCATTCGCCGGACTGGTGAAGATGCACCGCCAGGGGTTGGACCTTCACGACAAGCGCGTCGTATGTATCTGCACCGGCAACGGCTTGAAAGACCCCGACCTGGCGGTGAGCAGCGCCGGTGGACAGGCCATCGAGATCGCTCCGACCATCGAGGCGGTCGAGGCGGCGACCCTTGGAAACGGTGAATTGGGGGAACCAAGACGGTCCAGAAACAGCGAATAAAACAGGCGGTAGCTGAGATATTGGCGGCCATCGGTGAAGACCCGTCCCGTGAGGGGCTGTTGGAGACCCCCGACCGGGTCGCGCGAATGTATGAGGGTCTGTTTTCCGGTATCGGAGCCAGCGCCGATGAGGCGATCGATACCGTCTTCGAGGCCGAGAGTCACGACCCGGTGATCGTTAACGGCCTGGTCTTCTATTCCGTGTGCGAGCATCATTTACTGCCCTTCTTCGGCGAGGCCCGGCTGGGGTACGTGCCAAATGGCAAAATCGCCGGGGTCAGCAAGTTGGCGAGGGCGCTGGAGGTGGCGGCGCACCGGCCCCAGGTGCAAGAACGGCTCACCGCGGATGTGGCCGACGCCATATTCAATGTTCTCCAGCCCGACGGCGTGGTCGTCGAACTGGAGGCGGAACATCTGTGCATGTCCATGCGGGGCGTCAACAAGCCGGGCGCGCGGGTGCTCACCTCGGCGGCCCGCGGCGAATTCAAGAATTACCCGTCGGGGCGGGACGGACTCCTAGCCCTGATGCATAGTAGGTAGATCGTGGCGAACACACCAATCACCTCGTTTCAAGAGGTTCAAGCCGAATGGGAATCGATGCTCCGGGAGTGTCCGGCGGACACCCTGTTCCTGACACCTCAATGGCAGAAGGTATGGTGGGACACCTTCGGCGACGGCCGGACCATGGTTGGATTCACCTACTCTGCTCCAGACGGAATGGCCGGGGACGGAGTGGCCGCCATCGCCTCGCTGGCCAAGACCGGCGACACCGTCTCGTTCGTGGGCAGTAAAGACACCTTTGATTACAACGATTTCCCCATCAAGCCGGGACACGAAGACGGCTTCTTTCAGACCCTATTGGAATGTATAGAGGAGTATGACTGCCGGATCCTGCGTCTGGACTCCCTGAAAGAGGGCTCTCCGACCCTTGAATACCTGCCCGAAATGGCCCGGAGCCGGGGGTATACCGTCGAGATTGAACAAGAGGACGTCACCTCGGGCATAGCCCTCCCGGGCACCTGGGACGAGTACCTTGGCTTATTGAACAAGAAAGACCGCCACGAACTGCGCCGCAAGCTGCGCAGGATGGACGCCCAGACTGACTGGAAGTGGTACAGCGTATCGGAACCGGCCCCGGTGGCGGAACGCCTGGGAGAGTTCATATCATTGATGCGCCAGAGCCGCACGGACAAAGACGAGTTTATGACTCCAGAGCGGGAGCGTTTCTTCCACAACATCACCCAGCGCATGGCTGAACTGGGCCGGCTCCAGTTGTACTTCCTAGACATGGACGGCGCCACCGTGGCCACCTGCCTGTGTTTTGACTACGGGGGCTCCCGCCTGTTATACAATAGCGGGTACGATTCCGAGTATGGCTATTACAGTGTGGGCCTGCTGCTCAACGCCATGTGCCTGAAAGACGCCATAGACCGGGGACTTACTTATTTCGACTTCCTGCGCGGCCCAGAGCCTTATAAAGCGCATCTTGGCGGGCAACAGAGGAGCCTCTATCAGATGGTGGTAAAGAAAAGTTGAGCGTGAAGCGGGCGGCATTCATCACCCTCCACGCCTGCCCACTGGCGGCCCCCGGACAAGGAAAGTCGGGGGGTATGAACGTATACGTCAGGCAATTGGCCTCGGCACTGGGCGATCTGGGGATGCAGATCGACATCTTCACCCGGGAGCACGCCGATGTCGCCAACCGAATCGAGACAATCGGCCCCAAAGTCCGGGTTATCCACATCAGGGCGGGAGAACCTGAAGCCCACGTGGGCGAGCTTTACCCACACCTCCCCGAGTTCCTGGACCAACTGAACGCCTTCAGAGAAGAAGAGGGACTGGAATACGACGTCGTCCATTCCCACTATTGGCTGTCTTCATGGGTCGGCCGTGAACTCTCCCAGGCGATGGGCGTTCCCCATGTCGTCACCTTCCATACATTGGGCCTGATCAAGATGCAGTCTCGGGCCGGCGAGGTGGAACCGGCGGAAAGACCGGTGGTCGAAGCCGAGGTCATGGCCACCGCCGACCGGATCATCGCCTTCAGCCCCCACGAGCGGGACGCCATGGCGCGGCTCTACGGCGCCGACGCCGGCAAGGTCTCGCTGGTGCCCGGCGGTGTGGACCTATCCTTGTTCCGCCCCCTTGACCAAGATTCAGTGCGGGCCCGCCTGGGCCTGAACGGCGAAAAGATCCTGCTGTACGTGGGGCGGGTTGAGCCGCTGAAGGGTCTTGAGCTCTTGGTGGAAACCGCGGCGCAGATGGACACTGGGGAGAGTGTCCGGGTGATGGTGGTCGGCGCCGACGCCAACGGCGACCGGGAGATGGACCGGGTGAAGCAGTTGGCCAAGGAACGGGACCTGGAGGACCAGATCGACTTCGTCGGTCAGGTGGACCACAATGAACTTCCCCTTTACTACAACGCAGCCGACGTCTGCGTGGTGCCTTCCTACTACGAGAGTTTCGGGCTGGTGGCCCTGGAATCCATGGCCTGTGGGACCCCGGTCGTGGCCACCAGGGTTGGGGGGCTTTCCACCATCATTCACCACGGCCGCACCGGCTATCTGAAATCGTGGCGGTGCCCCGAGTCCTTTGCCAATTCGCTGGAGATGATCATCTCCAGCGACGGCCTGCAACAGAGCCTGGGCGAGGCGGCCCGCAAGCGCGCCGAGGGCATGGGTTGGGACAACGTCGCCGCGATGATCTGGAACGAGTACGCCGTCTTGACCGGAGACCAGGTAGAAGGCGATAATCAGTATTAGCCGGCCGGGCTTTAGGGCCCGCTTACATCGGTATCTAAGCCTCGGAGCCACCCCAACCTTGGCCCTGGACCGCAGGGAACGCTACCACGACGGCCGGTAGGTTCTCATCATTCCCCGGAGGAGACCTTGACCTCAGAATCCCAGGACACCGGCAGCGGCGCCCGCCGAAATTTCCTTGGCCCTCTTCGCCGGCCGGTTGTCCACTTCCAACGGACCCTGGGCGCCGGCGTCTTGGTGATACTGCCCATCGGTATCACCGTGCTGGTGTTGAAGTTCTTCTTCGACCTGCTGGACCCGGTGCTCCAACCCGCCGTGGACCTGCTGCCCGGCCCCACGATCACCGGCGCCGGCCTGATTGCTCTCATCGTGCTGGTCTACTTGCTGGGGCTGTTCGCGGCCCAGGTGGTGGGACGGCGCCTGATCGGCATCGGGCACCGGGTCATGGAAGTGATCCCGGTGGTAAAGGGGATCTACGGCACCACGCGGATGGCCATTGAGATACTCTCCCACAGCCACAATGGCTCGCCCAATGGGCCCAGTGGGGTTGATAACGGCAACGGCGATATCGATGGCCAGCAGTACGCGGGCGTGGTGTTGATCGAATACCCCCGGCCCGGCATCAGATCCATCGGACTGATCACCTCCAGCATGCTGGATTCCGATGGGGAAGAGGTGCTGTCGGTCTACATCCCCACCACGCCCATACCGTCGTCGGGATTCTTGGTCATCGTGCCGGCGTCCGATGTGGTGCGAACGGATATGAGCGTGGAAGACGCCATGAGGGTGGTGATCTCCGGGGGAATACGGCTGGACGCGGTGTTCCGGCGGTCCGGATTTCAGGTGCCGGGTAAAACGCGCTCGAACCAGTGACGCTCGCCCATCTTTTTGAAACCGGTGGAAGTGTAGAGCCGGACCGCGGGGTCGTTGTTTCCGTCCACTTCCAACCCGATCTCCGCCAGCCCAACCGAACGCAGGTGCTCCATTCCAGCTTGCAGGATGTGGCGGCTCACGCCCTTCCCCCGGTATTGGGGCACCACGCCGATCATGCCG
Source organism: uncultured Dehalococcoidia bacterium (assembly GCA_964394825.1). Lineage (GTDB taxonomy): Bacteria > Chloroflexota > Dehalococcoidia > Lucifugimonadales > UBA3495 > UBA9611. The sequence goes on from CAYMZL010000033.1 coordinate 7,620, forward strand.
ATCATGCCCCGCACGCCGTTCTCGGCCGGGACCAGCACGGTCCAGCAGTAGCCCGCCGGGCTATCCCCCTCGAACAGGAACAAAATGCCTGCCTTGGACGTGTTGGGCATCTGGGTGCGGTACTCGATCTGTTCTTCAGTGTTGGGACAGAATCCCCAGCTGCCCGTGAAAGCGTCGTTCTGGACTTGGGTTAGCAGCGGGGTGTCGCCCTTCTGGAAAGACCGCACCGAATATCCCTGGGGCAGGTCCAACGCCGGCAGTTCGTCCTGATTCCATAGCATGGCCAGGTAGGTGCGCACGCTGGAGAACCCCAACTGCTCCAGCACCTTGCCCCTCCCCGAGTCCGGAAGCACGCATACGTGGGCCACACCCAAGCCCAGGGCCTCGGCCCGCGCCACAGCCCGCTGCACCAACTCCACCTCTTCCGGGCTGCCGGCTAGGTCCGGCGACATCATCACCTCGATGACCGAGCGGTTGATTGGGAACTCCCGGATCACCAGGGCCAGGCCTTTGATCTGCCCGGACTGTTCCAATACCAGACAGTTCTCCGTTGGCTCAAGGCCCGGCTGCCCCAGAACACTCTGGAAGGTGCGGCGGCAAAGGTCGTGTAGTTCGCTGGTCTGGCTGTGGAGGGAGGCGGCAAAATCGGCCAAGGCCGAATTGTGGTTGCTTGTGTAGTTAACGACTGGCAATCGGGTCTTCCAGACTGGTAAACTCTAAAGCTGGATGCCCGGCACGCGAGCTGACGGATTTCGACGCCGTCGTGTGCGGCGGGCAGGAAACGTAGCGGCCAAGGACTGCGGAACCGGACTTGACAGCCTTGGCCGATTGTAGCAGAGTATCCTACGGTTCACAATGCTTGTGGATTTCGGTCCTCATCAGGCAAGAATCCGCTGGCGAAAGCCGTATTGTGCCGCAAACAGGTTGTCGTTGCGTCGAATACCGCAAATTGGACTTGATTGACTCTTAACGTTGGCGATGGCCGGGATTCGCCCCGGTTCGTTCCAGCATCAGAGACCCTAGGAGGCCCCAGGCCGATGGACGAAACCCCACAGAGAGTTTTGGTTGTAACCCCCCACCCCGACGACGCCGAATTCTGGTGCGCCGGGACCGTCGCCAAGTGGATCGGTGACGGAGCGACGGTGCGCTACGTAGTGTGCACCGATGGCGGCAAAGGCACCTCCGACCCCAACGTTTCTTCGGCCGACCTCTCCGAGATGCGTGAGAAGGAACAGGCCGACGCGGTGAAGTCCCTGGGAGTCCAAGAGTTGGTGCTGCTCCACCACCCCGACGGCAGTCTGGAGGACGACGACGAGTTTCGGAAGGAGTTGGTCCGGCAGATACGTCAGGCGAAACCGGACGTTGTGTTGTGCCCCGAGCCCTACCGCAAGAACCTGGCCTGGCACCGCGACCACCGGATAACCGGCCAGGTCACCTTGGACGCCGTATTCCCCTGCGCCCGTGACCACCTCCACTTCGAGGAACTGTGGCGGGACGAAGGGCTGGAACCCCACAAGACGCCGGCCATATTGTTCTGGGGCACCGAACAGGCCGACACCATCATCGACATATCCGGGACCGTGGAGGCAAAGATGCGGGCGGTCCGGGCCCACAAGAGTCAGATGAACGGCTGGAACGAGGCAGAGATCGAAGATTTCGTCAAGGAACGGGCCAGGGAGGCCATCAACGACTCGGGCTTGGAATTCGCTGAAGCCTTCCGGAAGATAGCCTTCCGCACCTAACGCCCATCGGCGCGGCAGATTAAAGCGCGGAGTCCCCTGGGTTGTCGAGCAGAGCGGGCCGCAGCAACGGCAGGGCAGGGCCTCCAAAAGAAAGCAGGCGGTCGTGGAACTCCTTTAGGCTAAATGCGTTCCCTTGTTCCCGCCGGTAGTCCTCCCGCAGCTTTAGGATCATCAACTTACCCAGGGTGTAGTTCAGGTATCCGGGGTCGAAGGTCCCTCGCAACGCCTCCCTCCGGGCCGGCAGTTCGGCCATGTAAGCGTTGTCCATGAAGAACCGGGTGGCGTCGTCCAGCGTCATCCCTTCCGTGTGCATCCAGAGCGAGCACATGTAGCGGCAGTTGCGGACCAGTGCCTCCAGTAGCTGGGTCAACAACAGTTTCGGCTGCCCCTCTCCGTACTCCGTTTCCAGCATCATCTGCTCGGTGTAGTGGGCCCAACCCTCCGTGAATGCGTAGGACGTCGCAACCCGGTTGACCAGGGGCAGTTCCCGCCCGTAGCGGTTGTGCAGGTGGTGCACGAAATGACCGGGGTAGACCTCGTGGATGGAGATGATTTTCAACGTGTCGTAGTTGAAGTTGGAGAGCCATTCCTCCCCCTGTTCGGTGGTCCAGTCCTCCTCCACCGGAGTCACGTAGTAGAAGGACTCGGTGGCCTTGGTCTCCAGGGCGCCGGCGCTGTCCATGGCGGCGAAGGCGTAGCGCATGTAGGTGGGCGTCTCGATAACCTGGCAGCGGTCCTCGGAGGGCACGCTGATCACGTCGAAGTCGATGAGGGACTGACGGATGTCCTCCAGCATGTCCCGTGTCTCGGGGATCAGGTCCTGCGCCTGGGGGTGGTTGCGCCCAATCTCCTCCACTATCTCCGAGAGCGTGCGGCCCGGGGAGATGCTCCGGGCCACTTCTTTGATTTGGGCCAGGTTGTCTTCCAGATTGGCCTGTCCGATGGCCGCGATCCGGCTCAGGGGGACTTCCAGTCCCTCGCCGGTGGCCAGCATACCCGAATAGAGTTCCGGCCCGATGGCGAACCCGTCCGGTCCGCGGGTCCCGCGCGTCTTGAGGCGCTCCACGAAACGGTCAAGGGCAACGGCGGCCGACTCGCGGGCCCCATCGAATCCGCTCACGATCTCGGAGTCTTTCACGCCCTGGGCGGCTTGGGCCAGGTCCACGCGGTAGAAACGGGCCATGCCTGAATAGCTCTCCACGCTCATATCCACGACGTGGGAAGATAGGTCGCCGGCCAGAGCATGGTCCAGCACTTCCAGAAATTCGGGCGCCTGCTCCATGGCGGAGGCGGCCGACCGTAGCCGGTCCTCCAGCGGGGCGTAATCCCGGCGTATGTAGCCGCTCACATTCAGGTATCCGGTGTGGCGCATGGGATTGTTTTCCATGGGCTTGAGGTCATTGAATAAGAACAACTCCCGGCGCAGGAACAGTTCCATCATCCGGTAGCTCATCCGGCCGTCCTGGTCCAGGGCGTTGGCGTCCAGTGTGTTCAATTCGGTCAGGCCGTGGCGCAGCTCTCGCTCTCGGCGCCTGTTCTGAGAAGGCGAGAGGTCGGGCAACCGGCCGTCGTATTCGTGCTTCCCGATCCGTGACCCGGCGGTGGGATAGAAGTCCCAGTG
>CAYMZL010000034.1:0-7344 GCA_964394825.1 uncultured Dehalococcoidia bacterium
GGACATGAAGTAGTCCCGGCTGTCCGAAGTGATGCCGCCGTCCCGGTATAGCCGGCCCAATTGGCCGTTCTTAATCTCGTAGACCTTGACCGCGGTGATGCGGAAGTTCTCCCGGGACTCGGCGATGGACGGCGTCCGGTGTCCCGCGATGTAGTACCCGTCTTCCACCTCGGAGATGATGCTTTCAGGGTCTTGCCGGCCGGGTCCGAAGATGGTGTTGGTCATGCGGATCAAGGGCACCAACTGGGCCTCGGTGGAGCGGGCCGACCCGTTGGGCTCAACCCCCATGATGGCCGCCGTCTGGCGGTTGTTCAAGAACTCCTCCAGCACTCCGTCCCGCAGGATGTAGGCCCGTTTGGCGGGAGTCCCCTCATGGTCGTACTTGAAGGAGCCGTAGCCCTCGATGGCCGGGTCCGAGTAGGCGGTGACCAATTCCGAGGCGATCTGCTTGCCAAGCTGGTTGTCCCGCAGGTCCTTGAGGAACCAAGAACGCCCGGCGTAGCCCGTTTCGTACTTCAGCGCCCGGTCCAATTCCGCGGGATGGCCGACCACCTCGTGGACCAACAGGGTGTTGAAGTGGGGGTCGGTGACGATCGTTACTTCTTTGCCGGGCGGCTTGAGGGGCGGTGCGGCGGCAACCTCCACGGCGTCCGAGCCCAGCGTCCGGCAGAAGTCCATGAAGTTGGGTAGGACGATGGGCCCGTTGGCATAGCCTTCGGTCAACACCTCCCAGCCGCGCTGGTGGCCGGTGAAGTCGTACAGTTCATAGTTGCCGTGTTCGCCGGCGCAGATGGCGATGGCGAACCCCTCGGTCTGGGCGAAGCTCTGGTCGATGTCCGCGCCGTCGGAGCTCAGGAAAAGCTCCCGGAGCAGAAAAGTCGAGGCCGAAGCGGCGGAATAGACGATGTTGCCGCCCTGACTCTGTAGGGTTTTGCATCCGTCCACGGCCATCTTGACGGTCTCCGCCAGGGGCACCTGCCGGGGATCGGATGTGTAGGCAGCGGGGACCGTGTCCTGGCGGACCGCCACTGGGGCGAGGCCGGTGGAGGTCAGACTGCCGCCCAGATGGGTGTAGCGGCCCCTTAGCTGGGACTTCTGTCCGGCGCTGGCACGGGCCCGGTTATGGGCCTGCTTGATGCCGTCCCAGACCACGTCTTCGAGGCGGTCCAGGTCCGTCGTGCCCAGGACCCGGCCGAAGTAACCGGAGGCGCTGGTGCGTCCCCCGGCGATGGCGCGAACGCCGAAGTCGAATGCGTAGTCCTCGGAACTGGCCTTCTCCGCGCCGTTCTCGGCCACCGCTCCCTTCTCTTCCCGGACCTCGATGCGAAGGTCGCAGTAATGCAGTCCGGGCAGGGTCTTGGCCTTCTCGGCCACCAGCGATTGGAGGTTCGCCCGGAACCGGTCCAAGGACTCCACGCTGACCCAAGGCGAGATTTGAGAGGGCATGCCGGCGTTAGACCGACCCGGCCACTGCTTGGGAAACGGTCTGGGCCACCTCCCGGTCCAGGGACCAAGGGATGACGTTCTCGGGGGTGGGCTCTTTGACCAAGGCCGCCAGAGCGGCGGCGGCGGCCAGCTTCATGCGGGTGGTGACCCTGGTGGCGTGGCAGTCCAGCGCGCCGCGGAAGACGCCCGGGAAGACCAGGCTGTTGTTGATCTGGTTGGGGAAATCGCTGCGGCCGGTGCCCACCACGGCGGCCCCGGCGGCGCGGGCATCGTCGGGCCAGATCTCCGGGACGGGATTGGCCATGGCGAAAACGATGGAGTCTTTGGCCATGGATGAGACCATCTCCGGGCTCACGGCATGGGCGGCCGAAAGGCCGATGAATACGTCGGCCCCGCGCATCGCTTCGGCGATGCCGCCGTGGGTATTTTCCGGGTTGGTCGTCTCCAGCATGGCCGATTTTACTGACGTTAAGTCAGACCGGTTGTGCGAGATTATTCCGGTGCTGTCAACCAAGGTTACGTTGGTGGCGCCGTGGTCCAAGAGTAGCTTGGTGGAGGCGATGCCCCCAGCGCCGGCTCCGGCGAACACGAATTTGGTGTCTTCGATCTTCCGGCCGGTGACCAGCAGAGAGTTGATCACTCCCGCCAGCACGGCGATGGCTGTGCCATGTTGGTCGTCGTGGAACACCGGGATACCCAGGTCCTGCAGGGCGTCTTCGATGTCGAAACAGCGGGGCGCGGCGATGTCTTCCAGATTGATGCCGCCGAAACTGGGGGCCAGGTTACGCACGGTCTGGATGATGGCGTCGCTGTCCTGGGTCGCGAGACAGATGGGAAAGGCGTCGATGTCGGCCAGGCCTTTGAAGAGGATGGACTTGCCCTCCATCACCGGCATGGCTGCTTCGGGCCCGATGTTGCCCAGGCCCAACACGGCCGAGCCATCGGTCACGATCGCCACGGTGTTGGCCCGGTTGGTGAGGTGGAAGGACTCTGACCGATCCTCCGCGATGGCCATGCAGACCGCGGCGACGCCGGGAGTGTAGGCGATGGACAGGTCGTCCAGCGTCTCAACCTTCATCTTGGGGGCGATGATGACCTTGCCCCTGGTTTCCCGGTGACGCTGGATCGCTTCCTTGCCGTAGTCCCTGGATTGTTCAGCCATGATTACCTATCCCCCGTTCATATTGGTCCCTACCCCTCCAATCCCAACGCGAAATGGATGGCCGTATCCACGGCCCGAACCTTATCGTCGCTTAAGCTGGCGATGTGCCGTTGCAGCGCGGCTCTGGGGACAGTGGTGATGCTGTCCAGATTCACCGCGCAAACGAGAGGCATGCCGTCTTCTGGGCCCAAAGTCACTTCTGCTGGGATGCGTCTGATTCGCCGGGAAACCGGGGCGATCGTCACCAATCCACGATACGAATAAGCCTCATCCCGCGATATCAGCAGCACTGGCCGGTGTCCAGTAGGTTGCGGCAGGTCGGCCCACCAGACTTCACCCCTTCTCATTTATTGAACTCTTCTTCCCACGACTCATCGTCAAAGGCGTAGTGTGTCGTTGCCCGCGCCCATGCCATCTCTTCTGGCGTTTCCGGGTCGTCCAAGTAACCTTGGATATATCGCGCGACGTCTTCCTTTTCTTTTTCCCGGCGAAGGTGTTCTTCCACCGTCCGGCGGAAGTATTCGCTGCGGCTGATGCCGGACGCGGTGCGTTCTTTCTCGACGGCGTCAAGGACTTCGTCTGGGAGACTAATAGCTATTTTTGCCATGGTTACACCTGTTGGAATACTTTAGTAATACCATGGTATGACGATTAGGCAAGAAAGGCAATGCCCTTCCGCTATGTTAGCGACTCACCGCGCCTACCGAGGCGGAGGAGACCAGTTTGGCGTACTTGGCCAGAACTCCGGTCGTGTCTGATTGCCTCTGCTCCGTGGTCCATAGGCATCGTCTTGACACTCCAGACTGCCTCTCAGGGCGTATTTTGGGCCGGACTGATTAGCTCCACCCACGACAATCGCGGGCCAGGCTGCTGTCTTCTGCTGTCCGGACCGGTTATTTGGTCCCGGAAACGCAAATGGTCTCGTTGGGCATGCTGATGCTGCCGTCGGCGGAAGCGTATTGTCGGGCCGCCTGTTCCAGGTCGCGCCGGATTTGGGCCTGGATTTCCGGGGGCTCTTGAGCGATGGCTGCGGCCAAAGGTCCGGCCAGATCCAGCGTGAAGTTGGCGTAGTCTTCGCACGATGGTAATTCCAAAGTCACTACTTTGTGCTCAGTTGTGACTCCGGCGAATCCGGATGCAACGTACGCGTTCTGCAATGCATCGGGATCGGCCAGACTGAAGATGTCCGGCGCGCCCGGTGGAGGTGCGGGCAGGTCCATGTATTGGCGGACCACTTGCCCAGCGAGACCGATCATGGGGACCTTGGCCGGCTCACTCCAGACCACCGCCACCATGCGGCCGCCGGGCCGCAGTAACCGGTATAGATTGTCCAGAGCGGCGGATAGGTTTGGCAGGAACATCAAGCCCCACCGGCATAGAGCGGCGTCGAAGGAGGCTTCCGGGAAGTCGAGTTGCTCGGCATCCATCTCCTGGAGTTCGACGTTGGTCAACCCTAAGTTCTTGGACCGGCGCCGGGCAATCTCCAGCATCTGAGGAGCTTGGTCGGTGGCGACGACGCTGCCCGCCTGGCCGACCGCGCGGGCGGCGGTGAATGCGGGTTCGCCGATTCCGGTGGCCACGTCCAAGACCCGGTGGCCCGGTTTAATGGCGGCTTCGGCAATCATGTGGTCACTTAAGACCTGGGAGCCCTTTTCTATGGACGGCCACCACCGGTCCCAAGCGGCGGCCACGGCATCCCAGGTCTGTACCTGCCGCGCTTTGTATTGGGCGGGGTCGAAATCGTTGGTACTCATTTGCAACTCCCCTTAGTGTGTCACCGCCCCAACCGAGGCGGAGGAGACCAGTTTGGCATATTTGGCCAGGGCGCCGGTGGTGTAGTTGGGCGGCAGGGGCTGCCACTTGCTCCGCCGGCCGGTGAGCTCTTCTTCGGTGAGTTTCACGTTCAACTGGCGGCCGGGAATGTCCAGGGTGATAATGTCGCCCTCTATCAGCAGCGCGATCGGTCCGCCCATCGCGGCTTCGGGCGCCACATGGCCCACCATGGGACCGTGGGACGCTCCGGAGAACCGGCCGTCGGTGACCAGGGCCACGTCGTCGCCCAGTCCCTGGCCCACGAGGGCGGCGGTGACGGACAGCATCTCCTGCATGCCCGGCCCGCCCTTGGGGCCCTCATAGCGGATGATGACGATGTCGCCGGCCTTGATCTCGCCCCGCTGGATGGCCTGGAAGGCGGCCGGCTCTTGGTCGAAGACCCGGGCCGGGCCCTCGAACACCCGCTCCTGGTGCCCGGCGACCTTGATCACGGCGCCGTCGGGGGCCAGGTTGCCCCGGAGTATGACTAGTCCGCCGGTGGGGCTGCGGGGCGCGTCGACTTGGTAGACAACGGGTTGGTCTTCGATGGTCTCGACGGCCTCCACGTTCTCCCGCAAAGTCTTGCCGGTCACGGTCATGGCGTCGCCGTGGAGCAGGCCCGCTTTCAGCAGGCGCTTCATCACCAGGGCGATGCCGCCGTAACGGCTGAGGTCGGCCATCAGGTACTTGCCGGCCGGCTTCATATCAACGATGTAAGGGGTGTTGCGGCTGATGCGGTCGAAGTCATCCAGGGTCAATTCGATCCCAGCCTCCCAGGCGATGGCTATCAGGTGCAGCACCGAGTTGGTGGAGCCGCCCATGGACACGGCCACGGTGATGGCGTTCTCAAAGGCCTGCTTGGTCAGGATGTCCCGGGGGCGGACGTCCTCTTCCAGGAGGCGCATCAAGGTGCGGCCCACGTCCCGGGCCTCGCCCAGTTTCCGGGGGTCGATGGCCAGGGTGGAGGCGTCGCCGGGCAGGGACATGCCCAATACTTCGATGCTGGTGGACATGGTGTTGGCGGTGAACAGGCCGCCGCAGGACCCCTCTCCGGGGCAGGCCACGCATTCCAACGCGGTGAGCTCGTCCAGGGTCATGTCGCCTGTGGCGTAGGCGCCCACGGCCTCGAACACGTCCTGTATGTTCACGTCTTGGCCCTTGAACCGGCCGGGCATGATGGACCCGCCGTACATGAAGATGGCCGGCACGTTCAGCCGGGCCATGGCCATCAGGCAGCCGGGCATATTCTTGTCGCACCCGGCGACGGTGATCAGACCGTCCATGCGCTCGCCGAAGGTGACCAGTTCGATGGAATCGGCGATAACCTCCCGGCTGACCAGCGAGGCCTTCATGCCCTCGGTGCCCATGGAGATGCCGTCGCTGATGGTGATGGTGCCGAATTCAAAGGGCACGCCATCGGCGGAACGGACGCCGTCTTTGGCTGCCTTGGCGAACCGGTCGAGGTGGACGTTGCAGGGTGTGACGTCGCTGGCCAGGTTGGCGATGGCGACGAAGGGCTTCTTGATGTCCTCTTGGGTCAGGCCCATGGCCATCAACATGGCCCGGGCCGGCGCCCGATTGGGGCCGTCGATCAACTCACTGCTGCGGTGCTTCATGTGAGCAGGTCTGGTGGTTGTCGCCACTGGGTCAACTCCTGGGCGTCGAAGATCGCCGAAAAATCCCGAAAATCAATGACTGCGCTCCCATTTGCCGGGATGCGTAATTGAGCAATTATAAGTGTCTATATGAAGTGGTTACAAGACGGGAGCTACGGTGAGCCTGTGCCAGGCGTGGGGCCAAGCGGGGGGTTGCGTCTCCTTGGGATTTTGATTACGCTGATGCTTGCTTTAAATCAGGTGTAGTCAGGAGAGGCTGCCATGTTTAACCCCATAGGCTGGATCAAACCAGGAACCGCGCAGGCCCATTGTGATATCCCATGTGGGATCTACGAGCCCTTAGTGGCCAAGATAGCCGCCCAGACCGTGCAGAAGATGGTTCTCAGGATTCAGGCCTTGGAGCGGCCCGGTGATGGTGACGCCGCCGGATTCCAGGACTACGCCAACAAGGTCGCCCGCTACGTCGCGGTCAAAGAGGAACACGCGGAGATCGTGAAGAAGGAACTTCGGATCCTCTGGGCCGATTACGGCTGGCCCAACGTGGCCGCGGATTTTGATGTGAACGGAACCTTCAATCAGGCCTTGAAACTGGCCGGCCAATGTAAGCAGAATGTCGATATGGCTGCGTGCGAAGAATTGGTCTCGACCTGCGACAGGATCGCCACCGCCTTCTGGGCCACCAAGAATGTGGAATACAGCGACCCCAATGCGGCGGCCCGCTACGGGTCTTAAACTCTCCCCGCAGACCAATCGTGACAGGGAAGCACGACACGTGCTTCCCTGTTTGTTTTTGGCGGAGACACCTGCCTACGGTAACTATGTCTCGCCCCGAGGTGGGTTAATGTCCATTAGGATGAAACTTGGCGGCGTAATTCTGATATTAACCCTCTTCTTCGGTCTTAATAGTTGTTCGGGGGACTCCTCTTCGAACCAGAGGGAAGCCGACGGTGACATCGCCGAGTTGAATGCCGTGGTGGGTCAGGCCACCGCTTTGGCCGAGAAAGTGGCTGAGGATTCCGTGCTCAGGCAGGTGGATCTGGGCCGGGACCCGGTGCGCTGGGGAATCCGCTTCGTAGATTCAGAGGCCACCCAGGAAATCACCGTTGTCGTTCCCCTGAAAGATGTCCCAAGCGATCAATGGGAGGTGCGTACCGGCATCTCGCCACTCATCGGCCACCAGTCTTCGGGGCTTTTTCTGGACGGTTTGCGGGTCGGCCCGGGTGCGGTGATTGAAGCAGCCACCAAGCACTGGAATGGTTGCCCAGTGCACGGGTTGACCCTAACCGGCGAGGAACGCCAACTGGTGTG
>CAYMZL010000034.1:7354-10976 GCA_964394825.1 uncultured Dehalococcoidia bacterium
CCGGGGAGTTTGTGCCTTCACTTGCGCCGCCGGCCCAATTACCGCCAACGGCCACCCCCACAAATTAGCCCAGGGTTGTTAGCGCTTCCTGGGCCACGGCTATGGTGGCGTCGATGTCGGCCTCCGTGTGGGCGGTGGAGACGAAGCCAGCCTCGAACTGGGAGGGGGCGATGTAAACGCCCCGCTCCCGCATGGCGTGGAAGTAGCGGCCGTACATCTCCGTGTCCGAACCCTCGGCGTGGGCCAGGCCCGTCACCGGACCGGGGTTGAAGAACCCAGTGAACATGGAGCCGACGCGGTTGATGGTGGCGGGCATCTCCACCTTCTGGAAGGCCTTGGCCAGGCCGTCGGTCAGTCGCTGGGCCAGGCTCTCCAGCCGCTCGTACGTACCGGGTTTCCGCAGCTCGGTTAGGGTTGCGATGCCCGCGCTGACGGCCAGAGGGTTGCCGGATAACGTGCCGGCCTGGTACATGGCTCCCAGGGGCGCCACCATCTCCATAATGTCTTTGCGCCCGCCGTAGGCCCCCACCGACAGGCCCCCGCCGATAATCTTGCCCATGGTCGTGATGTCCGGGGTTACGCCGTAGAGGCCCTGGGCCCCGTTGGGCCCGACCCGGAAGCCGGTGATCACTTCGTCGAAGAGGAGCAAAGCTCCGTTTTCTTGGGTGATTTTCCGGAGCGATTCCAAGAAACCTTGGGCGGGAGGGACCACGCCCATATTGCCCGCCACCGGCTCGATGATGATGGCGGCGATACCGGCCGGGTTGGCCGCGAAGAACATTTCCACCGACTCGATGTCGTTGTAGTCGGCCACCAGTGTCTCGCTGGCGTAGGACTCGGGCACTCCGGCGCTGGTGGGTATGCCGTAGGTCAGCGCGCCCGAGCCGGCCTTGACCAGCAGGCCGTCGGCGTGGCCGTGGTAGCAGCCGGCGAACTTGATGATCTTGTCGCGGCCGGTGTACGCCCGGGCCAGCCGGATGGCGCTCATGCAGGCCTCGGTGCCCGAGTTGACCAACCGGACCATCTCCACCGACGGCAGGCTGCCGCAGATAATCTTGGCCAGTTCGACTTCCTGCTCCACCGGGGCGCCGAAGCTGGCGCCGTCCTCGGCGGTCTTTTTCAGGGCCTCGACCACCGCCGGGTGGGAGTGTCCCAGCACCAGCGGCCCCCAGGAGCCCAGGTAGTCGATGTATTCGTTGCCGTCCACGTCCCAGACCCGCGCTCCCCGGCCGCGGGCGATGAAGGGCGGGGTGCCGCCCACGGCCTTGAAGGACCGTACGGGACTGTTAACGCCGCCGGGGATGTATTTCTGGGCCTCGGCGAAAAGTGCTTCCGACTTGCTAAGTTGCATGCAGCGTCCTGAGGATTTCTTAGGTGGGAGACGTTTACTCCGTCTCTTTCAGCCATCTCGCCACTTCCTTGGCGTGGTAGGTGAGGATGGTGTCGGCCCCGGCCCGTTTGATGGAGGTCAGTATCTCCAGGGTCACCGTCTTCTCGTCGATCCAGCCCTGTTGGGCGGCGGCTTTCACCATGGCGAACTCGCCGCTGACGTTGTAGGCCGCCAGGGGCAGGTCGAACCGGTCCTTGGCCTGCCGTATGACATCCAGGTAGGACAGGGCCGGCTTCACCATCACGATGTCGGCGCCCTCGGCGATGTCGGCTTCAATCTCGCGCATGGCCATGCGGGCGTTGGCCGGGTCCATCTGGTAGCTCTTCCGGTCGCCGAACTGGGGCGTGGAACCGGCGGCCACCCGGAACGGCCCGTAGAACCCCGATGAGTACTTGGCCGCGTAGCCCATGATCGGCGTGTCATCGTATCCGTTTTCGTTCAATGCCTGGCGGATGGCCCAGACCTGGCCGTCCATCATGGCGGATGGGGCGGGCAGGTCGGCCCCGGCCTGGACGTGGGAAACGGCGGTGCGCCCCAGCAGTTCCAGGGTCTGGTCGTTGTCGATCTTGCCGTTGTCGATGACTCCGCAGTGGCCGTGGTCGGTGTACTCGCACATGCAGACGTCGGTGACCACCATCATGTCCGGATGGTTCTTCTTGATCATCCGGACCGCTTCCTGCACGATGCCCTCGGGGTCGTAGCCCTCGGCGCCCAGGGGGTCCTTCTCGGCCGGCAGTCCGAACAGCAGCACCGACGGTATGCCCAACTCGGCGGCCTCCCCAACCTCTTCGGAGAGGACGTCCAAGGACATCTGGAACTGGCCGGGCATGGGTTCGATGGCTTCTTTGACCCCCTGTCCGTGGGCCACGAACAGGGGATAGATGAACTCTTTGGCCGACAGGCGGGTCTCCCGGGCCATGTTGCGCATGGGCTCGCTGCCGCGCAGGCGGCGCAACCGTGAGTCGGGAAAGCTGGTCATGGCGTCATTCTCCTTCGCCCACTCGTGGGGTTTTCTTGTGGGAATCACTATTGCGAAGATTTGGTGGTGGAAAAATGACTGGTCAGCGCCTCCACCAGGCCCTCGACGGTGTGCTCGGACGCTTCCAGGTCCACCCGCAGTCCCAGTTCGCGGGCGGTGGCGGAGGTGACCGGGCCGATGCAGGCGATGAAGCTGGAGTTCAGGGCCTTCCGGTCGCCGTTCAGCATCTCAACCAGGTTCCGCACGGTGGAGGAACTGGTAAAGGTTACGACATCGACGCCGTCAAGAAAAGCTTCCTTGGCCAGGTCGCTCACGCCTTCGACCGGCACGTTCCGGTAGGCGGCCAAACGGTTGACCTTGGCCCCCATCTTCGTGAGGCCCTTTTCCAGTTCATCGCGGCCGATGTCGGCGGAGGGCAGCAGCACCGAGACGCCTTTCCAGTCCTGGCTGGACAGTTCTTTTAACACCACCTTTGAAACGGGCCGGCTGGGCACGAAGTCGGCGGTGATGCCCCGGCGGGCCAATGCTTGGGCGGTGGCGGGGCCGATGGCTCCGATGGTGGTTCCGGCCAGGGCCCGGGCGTCTTTGCCCTGTGACTCCAGCCGCTCGAAGACCGACTCGACGGCGTTGGCGCTGGCGAATATCACCCACTGGAAGTCCTGCAACTTTGACAAGGTGGCGTCCAGTTCGGAGAAGTCCTCCAGCGGGCTGATCTGGATGGTGGGCAGTTCCACCGCGTTGGCCCCGGCCTGTTCCAGCAGGGTGCGCAGCCGGGACGCCTGGGAGCGGGAACGGGTGATCAACACGCGTTTGCCGAATAGGGTGCGCGTGTCGAACCAGGCCAATTCCTCTCGGAGATTCACCACGCCGCCGATGACGGTGATCACCGGCGGAGTGAGCCCCGCTTCTTTGCCTCGGTCCAAGATGTTTTCGATACTGCCGGTGACGGTCCTTTGGGCGCTCCAGGTGCCCCATTGGACCAGGGCCGCCGGGGTGGTGGGTGGCAGGCCCTCTTTCCGCAGAGTGCCGAGTATCTTCTCCAGGGATGCCCAGCCCATGAGCACCACCAGGGTGCCGCCGTTCTTGGCCAGGACTTCCCAGGGGACGGTGGACCCGGGCTTGGACGGGTCCTCGCTGCCGCTGACCACCGTGAAAGTCGTCGCGATGCCCCGGTGGGTCAGGGGTATGCCCGCGTAGGCCGGTCCGGCGATGGCCGAAGTCACGCCGGGGACAATCTCGAAGGGCAGGCCGTT
>CAYMZL010000035.1:0-2613 GCA_964394825.1 uncultured Dehalococcoidia bacterium
GGGAAGGGCCCTAGACCGGCCCGAGGACTGACCAGGTTCCCTCACGCCATCTCCAATTCACTCCAATGAGACGTCGAACTCCCAGGGACCGGGCTCGGTGAAGGATTCCTGCCCACGGCCACGGCCATGCCACTGAACCTCGGAGATGGTGACATGGAGGCTCTTGGCTTGGTCCGGAATTTCCGGGTCGAGTTGCATGGACGCACGCCAGTACCGGTCGCCACCGCCGCCACCGCTGCGCGGCCATACTTGAAATTCGTTGCCCAGGTCATCTGCGGCCTCGGGGGAGAACTCGGGATGGTGCGTCGTCGCGACGGGACTCGGTCTAGGCCCATTAGGCGGTGTTTTCCGGAGCCGGAAGTTGACCATGGACCCGTCGGCATATAGCTCCAGGGACACAAGAGCTACCTCCGTAACGCCGTGCCGGACCGTCTGGCCCACCCCAATCACCCTCCGAAGGGGCTGATCCTCGATATCGGAAGGACGGCTGATACGGGGGGAGCGGGGCGTGCGAGGTTGACCTATGACCGTGCCCATGGGTTCCCATCCCGGAGGCGCGCCCGTGGCGCTTCGCTGCTCTTGGCACGGCTGGCACACGACATCCCCGTGGTCAGCGCAGTAGAACTTCGAGCAGACCTGGCACTGGCCCGTGGCTGGCTGGGTGCAGACGTGGCAGTTCATCGGCTGGTCCTCCCTTCCCGGTCTGGATACACTTCTATGATCGCGGTCCGGCAGCGACGCGTTAGCTGTTGCCCAGCCGTCGCGGACGCTTCACCCACTCCCGGTCCAGCCACTCGGTGATCCCGGCTGCGGGCAAGTCCAACCGGATATCGGGGTCTTCGGAGGGAATGCCGTTGATGCCGGAGTTCGACGCGAATTCACTGAATCAATGGCAGGATGGTCTGACCCCAGGATGTTAAAACACTACACGGAGGCTTACGGAGACGACCAGGGAAAGGCGATCAAGTCTTTTGAGGGATATGGACCCGGTGAAACATTGGCTCCGCTCAGACTAACCTTCGAGCACGAGCAGAACAAGCAGCCGGAGAAAGTGTAACACCCCGATTGGTACCAGCAAGATGGCCCCGATGGCCATCGGGATGAGGGCAACCGCTACGATACGCCCAGGCCGGCTACTACCTTTTAACATCGTCCAGGCGAACCAGACGTAGATTGGCAAGAATATCCAGATGGATTGGGCGATGGATTGGGCAATGTAACCACTCGCTTCGAGTCCGTAAAGCTCCCGAGACTCCCCCAGGTAGAGTAACCCCATAGATGCCGGGGCGATATACAGCAGGCCAAACACCAAAAAACCCATTAGGGCAATTATGGCCTTGGCAAATATGGTCGTGATTCGTAACATCAATCGCTCGCTAATCTCGTTCTACCACCCAAACGGAGTGGAGCACTGGCAGTCGCGGCGGGGGCCTGACGGTCGCTTTAACTGTCGCCCAGCAATAGAGAACTCCTCATCCACTGCCGGTCTAGCCATTCCGTGATTCCGGCTGCTGGCAAGTCCAACCGGATATTGGGGTCTTCAAGGAATATGAACTCGATCCGCCGGTCCACTCTGGGGTTAAGCCGGTTCCCTGGTCCATCATCCAGGGCCACCCACCGTGAGTCGGGTGAAACGGAAAGGAATCCCTTGATCCCGCGCGTAGTCACATCGAATACCACTTTGCCATCTCCGGTGAGCAACACCAGGTGGCCTATCGCCCCGCAGCCGGCGGGCTCCACCACGATCCCATTTTCATCTGGAAGCCACGCGAAGTCATGTATATAGCACCTCGGCTCGGTTTGGGCGCTGTAAAGTCCCAATAGGGCGCCATCGACGTCGGCCAGCCCAAGATGCCAACCGTTTAAGGTCAGACTGCCCACAACTGGACTGACGACGAAAGCGATAACCCGGCCGGACGGCGAAACGTCCGCCCTTCCAATTTGGCTCAGCCCCGGATCGAAGATTTCAGGGTATGCCCCCTCAATCTCCTGGATATTCAGTGACCTGCGCTCACCGCCCTCTGTCTGCCAGGCAATCTGCTCAGGGGTTCGCGACAACATTGAAATTGCCAGCTCCGGAATATTCTGGCCGCTGCCAGGGACAGTAACCGAGGGAGTTTCGGTTTCTTCCGACATACGCTGGGCCGCTGTCGCTTCACCGGAAGGTTCAGCTCCGGTGGGCGTTGCCGAATCGCCGGTGCAAGCGGCCACCAGCAACAGCGCAAGGGCTGGTATCAGTGTAGATAGATATCGCCTCACCGGTGGGCCTCTCCTCTTGCTTCCCTCACGGCAGCAGGAACCCCAGGTCCCGCATGTCCAGCAATACCGAGAACCAGATGCCGCGGCCGAACCCGTCCTTCATGTCGCATTTCATGGTGAGGGTCGAGCCGTTCCCGTCTCTTCTGGCGGTAGCGTCAATGGTCCCGCAGATCGAGTCAAAAGGACGGTCCGGCATCCCCGCCAATTGCTCTTCACGCAACTCTGGATACATCAGTGGTATCGCGCTGTCGTAACCGGACATCCGGAGGGTAAGTTCTCCGGCGTCTGCCAAGGCTGCGTCCCGGTCCGGATAGAAAAGAGAGAGCGCCATCCACGGAACGCCCTCGGATATCC
>CAYMZL010000035.1:2623-4158 GCA_964394825.1 uncultured Dehalococcoidia bacterium
GAGGTGGTTTGGCTACTACAGGTTCCAGGACCGTGGACCGCGTCAACAGCGCGGCGGAGAGGGGGCCTCCCAGGGACAGGGCCAGACTGCGGAACGCGGCGTCATTGCCCAGGTTCGGAATCTCGCCCTGAGAGGCGCGCTGGATGTCTGGAAGCAGGTCGATCACCTGAAACCCACCGATGGCTAACGTCCCATCCCCCAGGACTACCCGCTTCATGGAATTATAGGCGAAGAATGACAATGGGTTGCTACGGGTCGTCTCCAGGGTCGATCTTGGAGCGTCGTAGTAGGTCACCCCGTTTGCCGCCCCCTCAACGTATCCCATATCAAGTAATCCTTGGCGCAGCGTCGCCTGGTCATATTCCAGTGTCATGTAGGCGGCTTCGGTGGGCGGGAACCCAAAGCTGGTCTCTCCGGTATTGACAGCCACCGCCACCGAGAAATTGCTAAAGCCAAGGCTTTTATCCCATTCCCGGATGTCCCCTCGAATGGCCGCAAGTAAGCCGGGTCCCAAAATTAGACCTCGGTTTGCGGTCTGATAGGCTTCCCGCTCGTCTTCGGACAGCGCTAAAAATTCCGTCAGGCTGACTGGTTGCGGCGCGCCGGCCAATTCCCGGGCCTGGAAATAGTCGGCGAACCACACGCCCTCTTCCTTGAAGGACAGCGGCAGTTTGCCCAGAACCTCCAGCAGCCGGGCAGAACGGTCTACACCGGCTACGGTGCCCATGAGGTCCCATCCCGCGGGCACTGTCATTTCCGGTGTTCGCACAGGTGTCGCCGAGTTGCCGCAAGCGACGAGTGCCACGGCCACAGAGGCAAGAAACACTACGATCAACCCGAAATTCGTTGGACTACTTCCGTTCATCATCTACCCATAACTCCTTCACCACAAATAGCGTTCCTATCCGCAAGGGGAAGCCCCTGGAATCGTCGGCGAACACGCTCTCGTGGCCATTCTCCAAGCGGTATAACAAACCTATGGCGTTGTCCTCACAGTCGTTCTGGAAACAGACGAGGGCGCCCGTCTCAACTTTGACGGGAGTGATTCCGTCGGTCTCTTCGAATCGTCGATTCCGGTACGGCAGGAAAAACCCCCTAGCAATATGCCTCACGCCCTCCTCTATCTCCTCTTCACTGGTGGAATTGGTCACGGAGTCATATTCGACCATTCTGCGGCCGTCGAGCCGCCTGTAGGAACCAACCTGGCTGAAAGTCCCAACTCTTGTTTCGATGGGCGCCGACTCAAGCACGGTGTCCACCCACTCGGTGGCTGACTGGTATTCGAAACGACGCATTTGCCGGGACTCCACTTGCCTATCTCCAACCATCACCGATTGACCGTCCTCCAACTCGTAAACCATCGTGAACGGTGGCCAGTCCTTCTGTCCCAACAATCCCGTTAGATCGAAGCGCTGCCCCCCGCCGTCAAAGGTGATCCAGAACACGGCCTGATCGACGGCTTCCCGGACTGCTATGAACCGCGCGATATCGTCCGGTAAGGGGGTCTCGTCGTTGCCATCGGGATCAGACAAAAG
>CAYMZL010000035.1:4168-10685 GCA_964394825.1 uncultured Dehalococcoidia bacterium
ACCTCGAGCTGATCGCCGGGCTCCAGATCAAGGCCCAGTTCCCCGTAATTGGTCCGCTTGCCACCCTGAGCGGCGAACGGGTCCGCGCCGCCGTAAAAGTCTTTGATGGCGTCCGAGGCTGCCAGCCGCGTTTCGACGTGCTTGAGGGGCGTCTCGCCGTCGTTCCGAAGCCGGATGCGGAAAACCAAGGTTCCCCACCGTGTCTCGCCGGTCTGCTCTCCGGAATCGGCGGTGGCCGAGCGAACAGCAGGTTGTTGGTCGACGCCCGGCATCAGGTCGGCGTCAACCAGCGTGATCGGCAGAGGGTACAAAGCAGTTGATGGACACGCAACCATCAGTAACAACGCTGCCAGGCCAACTAGTTTCGCTGGTTTTCCGGTCAATTATTCTTCAGACCCGGACAGGATTCGGCGCATCAACGCCTCATCTCCCAACACAGCCTCTAGCCGCGTCTGAGCTTCGCCGGACTCGTAATGGCGGAAAACCATTATTTCTTCCCCCCAAAGGTCCTCTCCCGTTTCCTGGGAAGATACATTGCCCTGGGCGTCGAGAAAAGTGTAGGGCCGGCGCAGCACAACCGTCGATGCCGATGGGATGTGGGAGATGAAGGCAAAGCCCGCAAAGTCAATGATCGGACTGGGATAGGCGAACCGTACGCTGACCTCATCGTCGATGGCGAACTTGTACTCCTCGGGCCACCCCTGGTATTGCTCCCGGTAATCCTCAGGAGTATGCACTCCTTGTGACGGAGGCAACGGCGCAGGGGTCGGCGTGGTACCCGCCTGAGCGCAGGCGGCCAGCAACATAACGAGTACGATGGCGGCGGCGATGGACAGCAAGACTGGCTTACGCCTTGCTAAGAGGATCCTCTCATTAGTCACAGGCAAATGGATACTGATTCAATCACCGGAAGTAAGCTAGGAAGAGACAACGCTGTCAATTATAGCGAGGTCCCAGAATCTTATTCTTGATTAGTCATTCGGGATTCGGCGAAGATTGGGGCCGATATTGAAGCTCTGAGTTAAGGACCTTGGGCAACGACAAACCCAATTGCACCAAACTGCGACGGCGTTCCAAAGTCATTATTGGCCCAATGCTCCGGCCGGTCTCCATTCGGTAGGGTCAAACTCGAATCCGAAAGTCCTGACCAGGTTAGACTCATGGTGAAATTCGCCAAAGTACCATACCGTAACAGGCGGCCTTCTCGAGTCCGCTGGGAGATTCACAGTGCACGCGACACTAAATATACGTCAGGTGCTGCCCGGCAAATTCGACGAGTTCCTCAGCACCTTCGATAAAACGGTTGCGCCGGATGTCCGGAAGCGGCCGGGATTCAGAGGCAGTATTTTGCTGACCGACCGGGATACTGGAAAAGCGATTTCCCTTACTCTCTGGGAATCGGAAGAGGCGATGAAGGGCGTTGAGAGGGAGGGCCTTCTGCCTGTTGATAATGCCAAGACCGCTCACTTGGTGGCCGGTCCGGTATCCGTTGAGCGCTACGAAGTCAGCGCATTTGAGTAGGTTGCGGCTGACGCGGACGCCACGGGCGATTCCCAGGCACTGATTTACCAGGCCACGGCTGTAATCCAAAGGACCGATCGGTCTAGGCCGGGCGCGTCGCTATCCCTCAAGCTGCGCCGCCAGCTCCTCTGGGGTGGTCACCGGCAGTTGGCAGGCGTAGTTCTGACAGACGTAGGCCGTGGGTTTCCCATCGACCATGCCCCGGGCTTCCAGCAGGGGCAGGCCGTGGTCCCCGGCGCTATCGGGGTTTTGGGCGTCTTGGGCGCCCACCAAAACCTTGTTGGGATGGAACCCGCCGTAGACCGTTTTCAACAGCGCGGCGGTGGCCGGGTCGTCGCGGGGGCCGATGACGACGACCTCCTTGGGTGTGGACACGTAGAAGTCCAAGGCGGCCAGCCAATGTCCGGTGCCGGCCGGAGCGCGGCCCATCAGATCGTGGAGGGTGCGGAGGGGCGTGGCGGCCTTCAGCCGGTAATCTTCGTTCCCGGTGACCACCGCCAGCTTCAGGAGCACGTCGGTGGCCACCGAGCCGCCGCAGGGCTGGGCGTTGTCCAGAACGTCCCGGGGCCGGACCACCAACCGGTCGTGTTCGGCGCTGGTGTCGTAGAAACCGCCAACCTCGTCGTCCCAGAACAGCTCGATCATGCGGTCCGCCAGGCTGATGGACTCCGTCAGCCACTTGTGGTCAAAGGTGGCCTCGTAAAGGGCGAGGAGTCCGTCGGCCACGAAGGAGTAGTCTTCCAGGTAGCCGGGCAGCTTGGCCCGCCCGGCGCGGTACGAGCGTAGCAGGACGCCGTCAACGCGCATGGTCCCCAGCAGGAAGCCGGCGTTCTTGATGGCGGCGTCCAAGTAGTCTTGGCGTTCCAGCGCCGCCCCGGCTTCGGCGAAACTGCGGAGCATCATCCCATTCCAGGACGCCAATACCTTGTCGTCCAGAAGTGGGTGCACCCGTTTCTCCCGCTCCGCCAATAGCGCCTTTTTACCCTGATTGATCACGTCCACCAGCCGTTCCAGGGAAAGGCCGTTCTGCTGGGCATATTCGGTCGCCTTTTGGGAGATGTTCAGGATGTTCCGGCCCTCGAAATTTCCCGCCTGGGTAACCCCGAAGAACCCGCCGAACACCGCAGCGTCCTCAATCCCCAAGACCGCTTCGATCTCGGCGGGGGACCAGACGAAGAACTTGCCCTCTTCGCCCTCGCTGTCGGCGTCGGTGGCCGAGTAGAAGCCGCCCTCCGGGCCGGTCATCTCCCGGAGGATGTAGTCCAGGGTCTCCTCGGCGATGCGGCGGTACATGCCCCGGCCGGTGGCCTGGTGGGCGTGGAGGTAGAGCCGGGCCAGCAGGGCATTGTCGTAGAGCATCTTCTCGAAGTGGGGCACCAGCCAGTAGGCATCGGTGGAGTAGCGGGCGAAACCTCCGGCGATCTGGTCGTAGATGCCGCCCCTGGCCATCTTCTCCAGGGTCAGGTCCACCATCTCCAAGGCCCGGTCGTTGTAGCCGTGGCGGTAATAACGGAGCAGGACCTCCAGGTTCATCGCCTGGGGAAACTTGGGCGCGGTGCCGGTGCCGCCGTTCTGGTAGTCGAAGTTGGTGGCCAGGACCGTATAGGCCTGATGGAGGATGTCCACCGTCAGGGGCGAGTCGGCCTTGGTCATCTGGCCGGTCCGGCCCATCTGGGCGGTCAATTGGGAGGTGACCCGGTCGATCTCGTCCCGGCTGTCGTGATAGGAGCGGGCCACCGACTCCAACAGCCTGGGAAACCCGGGCATGTTGTGCCGGTCCACCGGAGGGAAATAGGTACCGCCGTAGAAGGGGCGTCCGTCTGGTGTGAGGAACACGGTCATGGGCCAACCGCCGCTGCCGGTCAGCATCTGCACCGCCTCCATGTACACGGCATCCAGGTCGGGACGCTCCTCCCGGTCCACCTTGATGCTGACGAAGTGCTCGTTCATCAATCGGGCGATGGCCTCGTCCTCGAAGGACTCCCGCTCCATGACGTGGCACCAGTGACAGGCGGAGTAGCCGATACTGAGCAGGATGGGCTTGTCTTCGTCCTTGGCCCGTTGCAGGGCCTCATCGCCCCATGGATACCAGTCCACGGGGTTATTGGCGTGCTGCAAGAGATAGGGGCTGGTCTCGTCAATCAGCCTATTGGCCATGATGCACCTGTATGGCAATCCGCGAGTGGCGGAGAAGATTCTGACGCCTATTGTCAGTTAATTTGCTGGAGAAATCCAGGGCATTGGCTGGCTGCGAGTCCCGCGAAGAGTTTCTGGATATACTTAACTCGGGAATACCTGGACAAACTTTCGGTTATTGGGGTGGATCAGATGGCTGGAACGAAAGTCGTGTGCTTCACGGATCTGGACTCCGAACTCAGGCAGGTGGTCGCGGACCAAGCGCCGCCGGGCATGGAGGTGATCTCTGAGCCGCTGGGCATCAGCGAGGGCGAGAAGATCGAGATGGTGGCGGACGCGGACTTCCTGATCATCTGGCCGGCCGTCCTTTCCGATGATGTTTTGAGAGCCGCAAAGAAGTGCAAACTGGTCCAACTGCTCAGCGCCGGCTACGACAAGATGAACCTGACTCTGGCTGATGAGCTGGGGATTCCCGTGGCCAACAACGGCGGCGCCAACAGTGTGGCAGTGGCCGAACACACCATGATGCTCATTCTGGCTGTTTACCGGAAGCTGGTGGTCAACGCCAACCGAGTCAGTTCCGGCGGCTGGCGCGCCAGCCGGGAGCGACGCCCCGACGTTTTCGAGTTCGAGGGCAAGACCCTGGGCCTGATCGGCATCGGCAACATCGCCAAGAAGGTGGCGAAACGGGCCCGGGCCTTCGACGCCGTGGTCCAGTATTACGACCGGTACGCCAGCCTTTCGGCGGCGGATGAACAACAGTTGGGCGTCCAGGCGGTGGGATTCGAGGAGTTGCTGCGCACCTCCGATGTGGTCAGCATCCACGTGCCGCTGACCGGCGAGACCCGGGGGCTGATCGGCAAGGACCAATTGGCGATGATGAAAACCAGCGCCGTGATAATCAACACCAGCCGGGGCGGCATCGTCGATGAAGACGCCCTGGCCCAGGCGCTGACCTCAGGGGTCATCGCGGCGGCGGGACTGGACGTGTTGGAGCAAGAGCCCCCGCCGGCCGGTCACCCGCTGCTGGAGTTGGACAACACCATCATCACTCCCCACAACGCCGGACCGACCCTGGAATCCATACCCAAGCGCGCGGCCAACGCCTTCGAGAACATCCAGCGGGTGCTAGACGGCGGCCCGCCGCTCTGGACCGCCAAGTTCGGGAATACCGGCTGAGGTACGGAGAATCAAATGGTTAGTTTCGATAATGAAGAAAAGGAATTGCTGGAGTCCTTCGACCGGGATGAGTGGAAGCCGGTGCCTGGCCAAGAAAAAGAGGCGGAGCGCTACCGCGAGTACGCTCGGGCCACATTCAAAAAGGACATGCGGGTAAATATCCGCATTTCAAAAAAGGACCTGGAGGCACTACAAACTCGGGCGTTGGAGGAAGGCATTCCTTACCAGACCCTGATTGGAAGCGTCCTGCACAAGTACCTAAACGGTCGGCTGGTGGAAAAGGGCCTTAAGGCTAACCAATCTACTGGTCTTTAAAGGTGAACTGGAACGAATAGGCTTTAAGAGATAGATTGGGCACCGCTTGGGCTGCGTGAACAACACGTGGATGGAAGTCATTAGCAACTAGTATGCCTCGAATAGGCTTGCCATCTGGGTTTTCGATGGTACCCATGTAAGCTAATAGTTGAGCAATGGCGTCAGGCGGGGCCGTCCCTGCTTTCAATTCAATAACGACTAATTGACCATCGTCGTCTTCTGCTGTGATATCGATGCGCCCCGCATCCACAGTTCGCTCGAAACCATCGTCAAATATCTTCAACCCTGGCTCCAATTGTTTGATGTTGTCCCTCAGGGCGCGTTGGAGGTCTCGTTCAAGCCCAAATTTGATCTCTTCAGGTTCGGTCGGACGTCCCTGAGTGTCATTTGAGTCGATGCCAGGATCAACGCTGACGACCGATGATTTGTAGTAGGGATTTATGTGCGGATTCTGTTCATTGAAGACAAGGCCTATTTGAGATAAGAGGTTCACGTTACCGATTTTTATCTCACCCGATGATGGGTTGCTGAATTCGTATTCTGTTGTCAAATACCATTTGCGATCAGTTGCTTCTATTTGGGAGATTCCTTGTTCTTCCATCAACTGGATCAGCGGAGATACGTTCCTGTGGTTTAGCAAGTAATCGAATCGAGGGTCCGGTGAGAGTACTCCTCTGTCTGCTAATTCCTCTGCCGAGAACCGTTTAAGGAAAGTCCTGACATCTTCGTTCATTGATTGATCCCCAATCTAATTCAATCTCGGTAAGATCCAAACCCGAATAACCCGTATTCGACCAGTGAACCGCCTGCCATCCCGCTTGCTCAAACACTTCAACCCAGTCAGGGGAGAGGTTCATATCGATCAGCAGTCTCACACCCAACCCAAATCGTCACCCATCGCTGAGGGGCACTTCTATCTCTTCTGAGCGCCAAGCAGCGTAGGCAAGAGCCTCCATGACATCTTCTTTTTCCAGGTACGGATGGGATTTCAATATGTCTGCGGTGGAGTAGCCTGAGGCCACGAGTCCGACGATGGTTCCCACTGTGACACGCAGGCCGCGAATACAGGGCTTGCCACCCATCACGTTTTGGTCGAATGTGATGCGAGTCAGGTTCTTCACTTTCTAATCCTTCATGCGGGGGATAACGGCCCAACTAAAGATGTCGCCGATGGGCTTCCGATTAACGCCTACGCAGCTGAACCCTTGGGTATCCCCGCTTCCTCGTCAAGACGAGCCAAGAAATCGTCCAGGGGCATGGCGCCCAGGTCTTCTCCGTCGCGGTGGCGCACGGCCACGGCGCCAGCTTCCAGTTCCCGGACTCCCACCACCAGCATGTACGGGACCATTTGCATCTGGGCGGGGCG
>CAYMZL010000036.1:0-10568 GCA_964394825.1 uncultured Dehalococcoidia bacterium
CTTCAGGGCTTCGCCCCAAACGCCCGCGTCCGCCATCCGCTAGTGGTTCCCCGTGATGTGGCCTTTCATACTCGTTCTAATGCCTGAATAGATTACCGAGTGTCTTCCAAGATCTTCTTGACTTGTTCCAGGTCTTCTGGGGTGTCGACTCCCCGGGACCGGTATTCCACTTCCACCGTCTGGATGCTCAGTCCGGCTTCCATCAGCCGCAATTGCTCCAACTTTTCGGCTCCTTCGAGTTGCCCCTCGGGGAACTTCGGGAAGTCCGCTAAAACTTGTCTGCGATAGGCATATACGCCCACATGTCCCCAGAACGGGGCCGCCGACAACCAATCTGATGGGTCCACGTCCCTAACGTGGGGAATCGCGCTGCGGGAGAAATATAGGGCCAGCCCCTTGGCATCCCGCACCACCTTTACCAGGTTCGGGTTATTCACTTCTTCAGGGTCTGATATGCGGAAGACGGGAGTGGCGACGGGGGCTTCGCTGTTCTCCAGAGCCTCGGCCACCAAGTCAATCACTTCGCCTGAGATCAACGGTTCGTCACCCTGAACGTTGATCACAGTATCGGCCTCCAGTTGATCGATCACCGATGCGATACGGGCGGTCCCCGATGGGCAGTCTGGCCGGGTCATCAACGCCTTGGCTCCCCATGACGTGACCACTTCCTTCACCTCATGACTGTCGGTCACCACCCAGATATCGTTGACCGTCTTGGCCTTGGCCACCCCCTGGAAAACGTGCCAGAGCATGGGATGTCCGTTGATGTCGGCGAGCACTTTTCTAGGGAACCGGGTGGACTCCAGTCTCGCTGGAATTGCGACAATTACCGACATGGAGCCCCCGTTGCTTTAGAGTCGATTCAATCGGCGAGGGACCAAGCGCCTGATCGAGAATCTTGAATGCTGTGACACCTGGATGGATTCGGAGAATGCTTCGCCATGCCACCGTTTTCCGGTGGCAAATTCAATTCCTTATTGAAGACCCCTCGGAGCGTTGGCTACAACGAAAGAGTCCGCTGGCGGGGATTCAGGCCTGAATCCTAGGAAACGGCCTGTGCCCGGCTGCCGAAGCCGCGGATCCAGCGGCGTCCGCCCCTGGTGCGCCGAGAGCGTGGAAGCCCCCAGCCCGCGGCGTTTTCAACAGATCTCAGGCTTTCCCACGGGACTTGGGCCGGCACTGTGCGGCCCATAAATTCAATCAATACTTTGACCCGGGCTTCCGGGGACTTGGCCGCTTCAACCACCTGTGCGAACCCTTGAAAGTGCCCGGCAACAACCTCGACGGTTTCTCCCGCTTCGAAACGCCGCCAAAGGCCGCCGTCACTGTTTATGACTTCCAGGCGTTCCGTGAGGGCGGTTATGGCGTCGTTGGGCATCGGCGGTATGACGCCATCAAAATTCAACCAGCCCAGAACGTGGGGAGCGACGCTAAAAGACGGGACTTCGGGGCTATTCAGGTCGCAATGAAGGAAGAGATAACCGGCAAAGAGGGGTACGTCATCCCGGCCGATACGTGGCTGAGGTGACTTCACGCAGGGCAAGAAGACCTCGAAACCTTGCCTTTCGAGCTCCGCTGTCGCTACGTATTCGGACTGTGGCTTGGTCCGGATTGTGTACCAGCTTTGACCCATCCCGCCTCTCCTTGATATTTGGCCGCGCCTCAATGTGAGCGGAGATTCCTACTGATCCAGATATGCGGTCCTTGGCTATCCGGGTAACTTTACGATTGGGCGGTCATTTCTTGGATTTTCCGCCACCGCGTCTCCCGTTCTTCGAGTGCTCAACCTTATCGGTCTGCGATTCCGCCAGAGTGAAGAACAAGACAAGTTTTTCGCGTCCAACGCCTTGGTCCAGCATGTTTTGGTATTCGGTTTCGGCCCGGCCCGGAGTGGCGATCACCACCCGATCGAAATGCTCCGGGTCGAGGTTCGAGGCGTCCTGGACCTGCATCCCCAAGAACTTATCGCCTTGTTCAGCATTGGAAACGAAGACTTCCATCTCTTCGATCCCTAATTCCTTTAGTCCCAGATACACCAGTTCGGCGAACTCACCTTTGCCATAGATGGCGATGCGAGATTCCGCGTTCAATGATTCCAGGGCCAACTCTTCGCGGAGTGTCTGGCGGACTCGGGAATAGTGCTCCAAGAACCGGTGCACATAATCCAGGGTCAAGTGGATCTTTCGAGAGATGCCCTCGGGGGTGAGCGCGTATATCCACCGCCGCCAACCGGCATTGGTGATGCGGACGTAGCCCTTTTCGGCCAGGTTGTGCAGCAACAGATTGGTCATGCCCAGGGCGATACCCAACTTGACCGATAGCTGGCGTTGCGTGGCGTCAGGACGTTGCTGCACCTCGTTCAGGAGGCGCAATTCGCGCTCGGAATTGGTTTCCGTCAAATTGCTTTGTTCATTCCGTGAACTCATCCGCATAACCTTATAATTTGCTGTTTACAAAGTCAATGGCTAGGTTCGCGGGCTTAGGTGACTATGTTTGGTCACAGGCGTCGATCAAACTTTTGGAGCCGGGTCTTCGGCGGTTGAAAATTGGGAGATGGGGGAAGGGGAGATGAAAAGGCTAGGGCGCTAACTTGGAAAACGGCGGTGTTTGCAGCAAGTATTCGGTGAGAGAGTCCGCCACTATTCGCGCCCCATTTTCATTGAAGTGGATGTCATCGTAAAACGCGGCGGTGTCTTTTGGGACGTCTGCCGCCAAGTCATAACACTCGAGCGCCTCTTCAAAGCAGAGATCGAGCAGCTCTTGGTTGTACATGTCCATGGCAATGGCTAGGTCTGAAACTGATACATAACCTATTGGCTTATCGACGCCCCGGACCCAACCAAACGACAGAAGGCTTCGTTCATAAGCTGGGAGGTCGTCTCTCCACATGCTGGGTTGAGTAACAAACAGACATCGGAGCTGACGGCTTCGGCACTCCCCAGCCAATAACAGAAGTCGTTGGCGGTATTCCAGAAGTCCCAGATCCAGATCGGGCATTGCGACTTCCCTTGTCGAAGCACGTTGCTCCCGGCGTTCCCTAAGATAAACCCCAGGGCCGACCCCTAAACGAGTCAAGATCGACGCCGGTACAATTTCATCGATAATTCCAGCAGACGACCGTTTCAAAAAAAAGAAAAGTTCGGACCGTTTGAAATATGGGCGGGGCGGCCGTAGCCTCCGCCCTCCATTGAGGATTTGGAGTCTGAAATTTGCGGCGTTCATCTCTAGGAGTTCTTGCGTCGAGGCGCCCTCCAATGAGAGTGAAGGCTGCAAATCATTGATGCCAACCAAAAACACCAGCAGATCTGATTCGCTCAGAACTGGAAGCACACGCAATAATTCCAAATGGTCAATCGTGTTTCGGCCGCTCTGGCCTGCGTTGCCAATCCATACGTCGACGTTATCTTGATTGAGGTTTAAATTGTCCATTATCAGATGGGCCCATTCCTCGGTGTCGTCCAGGTATAGCGATTCTGTGGTGCTGCCTCCCACCGTAATTATCTTAAAAACATCATCACTCTTCGGGTAATCGGGGCCGCGTAATCCAACATCATTGCCGGTGAACGCACCTGCCCCTTGTATTCCAGGTAACAGAGTCGTATCAGGTTCAACAAGGGCTTCTTCGCCTGGAGGCCACAGAGCGGGCTGACTACCTCCCAGGGAGACAATCTGCAGCCCTCCCTCTAAGACGCCCAGAATAATCAGAAAGGAGTACATCGCAACCAATGGACCATACAGGCGTTTGACGTCAAACAGCCGAAATTGAGTGGTTAGAATCAGGGCAGTAACAGCTGCGATCAACCACATCCCGGAAACTACGATTGCAAACTGCCCGGTTGTTCCGAAGCTATACCAGAATTTTGGAGGCGCATTGAAGGCTGCAAGTCCGGTTGGGAACACCCAGGCAAGAACCACATCCAGGAAAATTAACAGCGGGACCACGAGGTGGGCCAGATAGAGCGATATGAATAGTCGTCGACGGGAATCGGATTGAGACATCAACAACCAGTTCCCCAAGGTGTGAGCTTCCCGCCACAGGGATTCCCTATCGGAAGGCCAGATGGACTGGCCGCTTGGCTCAAACGGTCAGCAATGTGGCAGGTCGCCAACGCGAATATCACTGGAACAGGGTGTTTACAACAGGAACCTATATCGGCAAAGTAAAGAGTCGGACAACACGAAGTCAACGCTTATTAAATTCACACTTGGAGGAGAAAGTCCGAAGCGAGGGAATTCCAGAGAGAGACACACTAATCCTTTTCTCAAACGGGCTAAGGACCCATCTGTTCCAACCAAATCAGATTGTTCAAGAAGAACTGCAGTACATTGAGGCCGTCTGCTCCGTTGGACCACCGGGATCCGGTGGTACTGCCCGAAGCAGCCGGCGGGTAGATGGGGAGACTGGAAAACTTGATACCTTGATGCGTGGTCGAAGTACCCGGGGCAAGGTCGTTGAGGTCCCGCAATGACCACAGGCTTTTGTCTCTATTGTAATTCGGCGTATCCAGTAGGACCTGCACATTCCGTTCCCTCAGATATCCGATGTGGTCCACGCCCTCTCGGGAAGCGTAATCCAAGAGCACCTGGTCCACCCGTCCATCTAGAGAGCGGACTATGAACCGGTCGTCGAGCCAGTGGCGGATCTGGACCTCTTGCAGGGCGATTGTCAAGGGCAGTTCTAGGGGCTGTCCTAGTTGTTCGATTAGTGCGTCACTCAATGCTGCTCGCTCGGATGGGGCTGACATCGACTTCCAAAGGGAAGCCTGGGAGTCGAGTCCTAGTCTGATCTGCGTTTCGGCGGCAAATACCAGAATCAAGGCAAAGGCCAAGCCTGCGAGGATGACCTTTGGCGCAGACCTAGAAAATATCTGAAACCGGATGTGCCAGTGTTCCCAGAGCCACTTGGCCCCGGCGACCGTGACCAGAACCATCAACGGCATGATGTATATGATGTATCGCGCCAGGTGAGTCGTACCCAAGATCGCGGTGAACAAAAAGAAGTTGGCCCAGAAGAACAATACCGAGAACTGAATCACATCTTGGTAGTCCCCGAATTCCTGCCGACGCCTGAGCAGCAACCAATTGACAAATATCCAAAGGACGGTCAACGCGAAATACTGCCCCAGACGCAGGGCAAACTTGGTGTCGATGAATGCCGGGCCTATATGAATCGTGCTGGATGAGATGTTGCTCATCAGGATGCGAGACACGCCGGAGGTGGGGATCAGTTCGCCGGTTTGGCCGAAGTGAAAGAAGAACAATAAGCCCGTAATCGCGAGGAACGGCGTAAGGAAGATTGCCGAGAGCGCGATCGTCGACGGGAACCGGACCCGAAAATGAGGCACGAAAAATGTCCTATAGGTCAGTGCTATTCCGGCGACGACGAACCCCTCCGGACGGATCCAACATGCCAGACCCAAGAGGCATCCAAATAAGATTTCGGTGCGGACTGTCCAGTACAGCCACAAAACCGTTACGAAGCCGAAGATACCGTTTTCCATTCCGATGGTGGAGTTGTAGACGGAACCGGGCATCAAACCGATGGCCAATGCGGCGATAACCGCCCATCCAGTGGAGTCGAACAAACGCTTGGCAATTAGGAATACAAAGTAGACCAGTCCATACCACGCCCATATGTTGATGGCCTTCATGATCGCTGGAACATATAGATCAGGAGCAACATTAAACAATCCAGCGATGAGCAACATGTAGCCGGGACTGGTCACCCCCGCGGACTTTTCTCCGGGATTAAATTCGAAGAAGTTTCCATTGGCGGCGCTTTCGCCGTAGACCAAGTGCACTTGGGAATCACCGG
The DNA here is from genome assembly GCA_964394825.1 of uncultured Dehalococcoidia bacterium. Classification (GTDB taxonomy): domain Bacteria; phylum Chloroflexota; class Dehalococcoidia; order Lucifugimonadales; family UBA3495; genus UBA9611. The sequence goes on from CAYMZL010000036.1 coordinate 5,816, forward strand.
CGAAATTCCCGATGTATAAAAATGGAGAAGCGGCAATCAAGGCGCAGGCAGCGACGATCAACACCCGCCGTACGGAACATTTATTCGGAGACATTAAATTCATCGGCTTGTTATCGAGAGTCAGGCAAAAAGAGGACGTTCTCGTACTCGTACCGGTCTCTGACCTGATGCTTCACGATTCCGTGGCTCCCGAATTCGTGGGCCTGATAGCCTCGCTCACTCAGGAACTCGATCAATTCTCTGCTCGGGGGCACTCCCTCAATATCCATATCGCCGACCTCCACGGAAACGGCGGGCCGGTGCCGGCTCAGGGTGTTTTGCATCCCGCGCAAGATTTCGTGCTCTGAACTCTCAGCGTCGATTTTTACAAAATGTGGAGCCAGCCCGTTCGTCTCCACGTACTCGTCGATGGTTGTTGCGGGGACTTCGTATTTTACCGGCTGAATTCTTTTCAACTTCCCGGCATCAGCCCTTGCTGTGAATCTGGAATTGGACCCCATAAGACTTGGGCCGTAATCGTTGAAGCCGATGGTTCCGGATTCTGAAGCGATTGCGACTGGATTCAGTATCACGTTCGTCTTGTTTCCTGCGTTGGACTGGAGTAGCGCGAACGTTCCCGGAGTGGGTTCAAAGGAATGGACCTGGCCTTGATCTCCGACCAGCCACGCCTCCAACATGGTGTAATAGCCGATGTGGGCGCCGACGTCTAGAAAGGTCATCCCCGGTTTCAGGTAGTCCAGGACCATCCTTGTCAGCCCCTCTTCATAGAAGCCGAATCGGGATATATCCAGCGAGGTGGTGTCGGGGTAGACGATGTTGATTCTGTCACCCCAAGGGAGCCTGGCGCGCCGCCTAAAACTGGTCTCAAACCTCCGGGCAAGCAGCTCTAACAACTTTGAATAGATAAGCTTGACATGCCCGTGCCTAAGCCTTGCGATCCGTCCTGAACGGTGGACCGCGAAAAGCCGCTCAAATTCCCTTCGCGCCGCATCTGTGTCGAAGTTATTGACCATTGCGGCTGTCGTCGGGCCTGGTGGCCTCCAATATCATCGTTTCGAACCGGGCCATTCTCTCATTCCCCACGGCTGTTCCGTGGGAATCAATCCCGCGTAGCTCCACGCTGTCGCTTTCTCCCAACTCGCACCGGTTAACGTCGACGAATCCGGCACTGACCAGGCTGTCCTTAAGAGTCTCGAAGTCATAGATGAACTTGTGGCCAAACCCGTTGATTGCGTGGTTAATCACAATTACGTCTTTGTGCGGTCCGGCATCTGGGATAAAGTTGTCGGCGATCCAATCCACATACTCAGATTGCGCCGGAGTTTTTTCGGATGTATAAAGCCCCAGCAAGGTTTCCAAGCTGGGCGTGCCGATGCGGACTTTACCGCCGGGGCGCAAAACCCGAAAACACTCCCGGAGCATGGATCGGGCTTCGGTGTAGGTGAGTTGCTCGATCTGGTGCTCGGTGAAGATGTAGTCGAAGACTTTGTCACCAAACCCAAACCGCTTTTTGGCGTCCAAGTTAATCACTCCGGATGACCGGACGACCACGTCGGTGTTCAACCAGCCATCGAGAGGATTGTGTCCCGTTCCAATCTGGAGTTTTTTCGGCTCATTCGACGACAGATACGATCTGGACGTCATTAGATGAAGCGGCCGCGAACTGAGCGCGCGCAGGCTGCGGATCATATTCAGAACGGTCATGGCGCCGGGAACCTGACGGGCACGTGTTGTAAGACTCGAGCCAGCACCGGTCGGTTGGGGTGCCGGCGTAGACGGTTTAGCCATCTTGACGTCTCACCGCCTGGGGGTCGGAACTAAAACTTACTGGAAAATGCGGATCCAGGCTATTTTTCATCGGTCAAATCGATGTTCAGTTTGTAAGGGCGCCTAACGCCTAGCCGTTTGGCAAATGCGATTCCAAAGTCTATACCGGTGTTTATGAATCCGACCACGAGTCTGGCAGGTAGAGAGGCCGATGGATACAATACCCTGGCAGTGCGCAGCCCGCGCCACAATCTCCAACCATCCAATGACCGTCTGAGGCCCTTTTCCGTTAGGATGTGAGTCCGGTCCTTGATGATGAAGAAATAGGGTCTGCCCCCAACCATTTCGCGGTTTCGTTGGGCCTCGACTCCCTCTCCAATCCCGCGGAGTCCGCCTGGGTGGTGGGAGTAATCGTGTTCTTGGTGAATGCTGTAGACGATCTCGGTTGAATCTACGACGTCAGCATTTACCGACCGCGCTTTGTAAAGGCACCAGGACTCGAATGCGATCCGCCCGACGGCCAAAGGGGGCATGTCGCTCAGTAGACCCTTGGAGTAGGCCCAAAAATCGATTCCAGTGAAATGATGCAATCTACCCCGTTCGGAGACGTCTTTCCGGAGTTGGTCTTCCCAGTCGCGGCCGAATTCCAGGAGATTCTCCACTTCCAGATCTCGGCGTTGCCCAGTCATTAAGAACCATTCGCTGTTAGCCTTGACCGTCTCGACAGCCTGAATGAGGTTGCTCATCAGGATTATGTCCGCGTTCACGTAGCACAGCACCGGAAACGACGAGGCTTCCTCCGCTAATCTGTAGGCGGAATCTAGCAGCGGCGTGCCGAATTCGTTCCGGGCCACGTTGGGGATGTGCTTCACTCCCAACTCTTGAGCTGCCTCCGCCGTGCCGTCATCGTCGGCCAGCAGCATGACCTCGCAATCCGGATGCAGCAGAGTCCAACTTTTTATGGCATTGCGCTGAATGGTCCCCGTGTGGCCGTGAAAAGCCTTGGGGATCGAGAATAACGTGATCAACGGTTCTTCCCCGGTATTTGATTCAACAGAACTTGATTGAGAGATACTTGGTTAAGCAGACTTGGACCTATAATTTCTTCTGCGTCGACGCCCAACGTCTCCGGGCGATGGTGTTCCAAGCTATGATCGATTGCCGGTTCCAGGGCACGCCCTCCTCGCACGGATTCATCGGCCCACGGGCCCCACTCCCAGTGCCACGTATTCGACAACCGGCGCAAATCTTGTGCCGTCGAAGATTCGCCAGCAGTCCACCAGAACCCGCGCTCCGGAGGGACCGAACATCTCCGGTTCGATGGCGCTGAACTGACTCCATGGCGTGGCGATGACCACGACCTCCGATCGCTGGATGCAGTCTTCGGCGGAATCAGCGAAATGCACCGAGGCGTCCAACTGTTTGCGGGCCGCATTCATGGCTTCGGGGTCGTACACGACCACTGGTATGTCTTCTGAAGCCAATGTTTGGGCTAACAGGAGTCCCTGGGAGTCCTCTACCACGTTGGTCTGCGGCTTGTAGGACAGACCGAGAACGCCGACCGAGCCCCCGTTAGTCCTTTTGGACTGGATCAGGGCCACCAGCCTGCCGGTCTCTTGTTCGTTGGCCCAGTGGGTCGCCTCTGATAGGTGAGCGCTGGCGCCGATCCTATTGGCCAAGGCGCTGAGGGCCACATTGTCCCGCACCAGGCACGGACCGCCATATCCAAGGCCGCCCTTCAGGTATTTGGCGCCGATCCGGCTATCCAGCCCCATAGCCGCAGTAACCACGTCGACATCAGCCCCAGGCAACTGTTCGCAGATCCGGGACAGCATGTTCCCGAAGGTGATCTTCGTGGACACGAAAGTGTTGTTGGCCAGTTTCGCCAGCTCGGCGTTTATGAAATTCATGCGGGCGACCGGAGGGTCGTTATCGCAGAGTTTCCGGTACAAGCCTTGGAGGATTTCGCCGGCCGCTGTGTCCGATTCGCCCACCAATAGGTAATCCGGATTCAGGATGTCGTGGATAACACTTCCCAGGGCGACAAATGTTGGACTATAGCACAGCCCGAAATCAACGCCGCAGGTCCTGCCGCTCGACTCTTCCAAAGCCCGCAGAACCTCTCCGCCGGTACTGCCCGGCATGACGGTGCTGGTCACAACGACAAGGTGGTAGGCCTGTTTGGCCGCCAGACCCTCGCCGATGTCCCGGCAGGCTTCGAGGATAAATCGGTTGGAGAAGTTTCCGTCGGGGCCGCTGGGTGTTGGCACGATGACAAAGGTGACGTCGGTGCCCGCCACCGCCTCCGGGCAATCGAGTGTGGCCCGCAGGTCTCCCTTGGCCTGTTCGAGCAATTCCTGAAGGCCAGGCTCGAAGATGGGAGACAAGCCTTTGTTGACAGCATCGACGCTGGCTGAATCCCGGTCCACTCCGATAACGTCATATCCCTTGTGGGCGAAGCAAGCGGCGATGGGGCAGCCCAACTTGCCCAATCCGACGATGGATATCTTGGTCTTCGGTTTTACCAATTGACTTCAGTCCTCTAAACAGATGGTAGGAGAAAGGTTGCGAAGTACGAAGAACGGCGCGTCTCTAAGTGTATCTTCCCGGAGACGTTCGAAACAATCCTGGCGGTCCGGTCTGCCCGATCAAAGCCTCGGTGCCGGGCGTACTTTGGCCATTTAATCGTCCCGCCATCTGAGCTTCCATAGTCCCAGGGCCAACATGCCCGCCGCTGAGCCGGTTAACACGGCCAATTCCACCCAAACGTCGCCCTGACCGGAGATCGATTTCATGATTCCGTCAGCGGCATACCGCATGGGGGAAACCCAGCCGACTATCTTTAAAACCAACGGGGCCTGGTCCATTGTAAAGAACACCGGCGAGACCATCACGAGTACAACACTGAACAGATTGGACATAATGCCGCCAACTTCCATGGAAGGGGCATAGCTACCAATGAGCATGGCTATCCCGGAGATTCCCA
>CAYMZL010000037.1:0-10338 GCA_964394825.1 uncultured Dehalococcoidia bacterium
CTCGATGGGAGACTGGGCAATCAACTCCGGGGGAAGGTGGTAATCGAAATCACTGGTGCGCATAGGCATTGTAATTCTTGTTTTGGAGCCTTGGTCATGAATGGCACACAATGGAGTATATAATGCTGACAATCAACCAGGTACCTGGCTCCGAGATGACATTTTTTGACTCCTAGGACAACGCAGGGAGAAGGGACGCCATGGGTCTAATAACCTCGCTCTCAGATGTGCTGAAAAGGCTGTGGACTCAGGAGCAAACCGACTCCGTTGACAGAGTAATCCGGGAATCAGATATTGCCACAGAACGCAAATTGGAGGCGGAGAGGCAAGCTCAAGGCCCAGAAGTGGCCGCACTGGCGGCGGCTCAAGTTGCTGCCGATGCTGAAAAAAGAGCGAAGGAAGCTGAAGCAATGTCAAAAATCGCAAAAGCAGCAGCCAAATCCGCCTCTAAAAGGGCAAAGCACTATAAAAAGGAAGCATCAAGAGCTGCGTCTCGAGCCTCAGCCGCGGAAGTTGACGCTGCGGCAAAAGCTGCCGAAGCAATCAGAGTGAGCCAAACCGCCGCTGTTGAAGAGGTAGAAGAAATTCTATCTGAAAATCAGAAGAATCCGTAACCTCCATTCTCTCCAATCGCCGTCTATGCCGAGGTCACGGTGGAAACTGCACCTGACCGCTGACTGCTGTTAGCTGTCAGCTTCCCCCATGGATGCTGATGCGGGTGGCGGTGAGGGTGTTCACCAGCAGCATGGCGATGGTCATGGGACCCACGCCGCCGGGGACCGGGGTGATTGCCGCGGCTTTTTCGGAGACCGCCTCGAAGTCCACGTCGCCTTCTAGCCGGTAGCCCCGCTTGCGCGAGGCGTCTTCGACCCGGTTGATGCCAACGTCGATGACCACCACCCCTTCCTTGACCATGTCGGCCGTGATGGACTTGGGGCGTCCCATGGCCGCCACCAGGATATCCGCCCGGCGGGTGATCTCGGCCAGGTTCTTGGTGCGGGTGTGGCAGACCGTGACCGTGGCGTTGGCCCCCTCGGCCCGTTGCATCAGCAGCAGGGCCAAGGGCTTGCCCACGATGTCGCTGCGGCCGCAGATGACCACATTGGCTCCGGCCGGGTCGTGGCCGTTGCGCAACAATATCTGCTGGATGCCGGCGGGGGTGCCGGGCACGAAGTCGGGCCGGCCCTGGACCAACTTCCCGACGTTGAAGGGGTGCATCCCGTCCACGTCCTTGGCCGGGTCCAACGACTCGATTATCAAGCGCTCGTCGATCTGAGACGGCAGGGGCAACTGGACCAGGATCCCGTGGAAACGGGGGTCTTTATTCAAATTTTGAACACAATCCAGGACCTGCTCATCGGTCGAGTCGGCGGGCAGTAATAAGGTGTCGCTTACCATGCCGACCTCGTCGCAGGCCCGGCGCTTGTTGCGCACGTAGATGGCCGAGGCCGGGTCTTCGCCAACCAGCACCGCCGCCAGGCCAGGGGTGACGCCGTGTCTCTGCTTCATCTCGGCCACGCCGGCGGCGACTTCGCCTCTGATCTCTTTGGCCAGGGCCTGACCGTCCAGGATCTTTGCTGTCAATCGGACCTCAGATTGGTCTTGCGAATAGTGCGCCGCAATTTTAGCACGCCTGGGCCTGGAATTTGATTGCGTGGATGGGAGCAATCTATACTTGGGGCATGCGCATCTGCTCGCTGTTGCCCAGCGCCACCGAGATCGTTTACGCCCTGGGTCTGGGAGACCGGTTGGTGGGGGTCTCCCATGCCTGCGATTACCCGGACGACGCCGCGGCCAAGCCGGTGGTCGGCCGGAGCGTGCGGCAGATCACCCACCTCTCCAGCGAGGAGATCGACGGCATCGTGCGTCAGGCCAGGGCCAATGGCAACCCCCTCTACTGGATCGACGGCGGCCTGCTTCGGGAGTTGAAGCCCGACCTGATCATCACCCAGGAACTGTGCGAGGTCTGCGCCGTCGACAGCGGATCGGTTTTCGAGACCGCCGCCAAGGTGTTGGACTACCAGCCCGAGATACTGACCATCCGCCCCAGCCGGGTGGCCGACATACTCCAAAACGTGCGTAATATCGCTTCCGCCGCGGGCGTGGCCCAGCGTGGTCAGGAACTGGCCGGGTCGCTGGAAAACCGAGTCCAGGCGGTGGTGAAAGGTGTGGCCCCGATGCCGATCGGGGAGGGCGGGCGGCCCAGGGTATTGTGCCTGGACTGGCTGGACCCGCTGCGGAACACCGGGCAGTGGGTGCCCGAGTTGGTGGAACTGGCCGGCGGCGAAGATGGACTGGCGGTGGTGGGCGGCCCATCCCGTGAACTCACCTGGGATGAGATAGTCGAGTACGCTCCCGAATACCTGATGGTGATGCCCTGCGCCTTTGACCCGGACCGGGTCCGCCAAGAAGCATCGGAAAAACTGACCAAGTTGGAGGGCTGGAACGACCTGCCCGCGGTGCAGATGGACCAGGTATTCCTCTTTGACGGCCGTATCCCCACCCGCCATGGTCCCAGGGTGGTGGACGTGCTAGAAGGCCTTGCCGAGGCGATGCACCCCCACCGTTTCGCGGGCATCTCAAGTTATGACGTGTTAGTGAAAGACCGGCTTTAGCACGAATTCCCAGACCTTGCCTGTGTTTAGGCCGTCCCATTGGATAAAATAGTCTCTGGGACGACGTGAAACCCATCGTCAGGACCGGGACGTAGTACCAGGCAATAGACCAAGTGGACCGACCGGTCTCGCGTCCTTGGGTTCCGAGAAACTCAAGACGCCGGCCACACGCATGGAGCGTCCTCAGGCATGATTCAATCCCTTAAAGCAATAAACCTAAACCAAGTCAACATCATGCGCAGCGTTTTGCTGCCGGTGGTGGTGGCCACGATCGCGTTGGCAACTGCATTCGTCGGCGCGCTCATCATCGGCAGCGACAGCGGCATCGACGGTGTCAACGGGTTCGTCGAATCCCTGTCGGGCAGTTCAAGTTCCACGCTGGGGGGCTGGGGTCTTCTGGCCCCACTGGGATTCGCCTTCGCGGTGGGGATGGCCTCGGCGGTCAACCCATGCGGGTTCGCCATGCTGCCCGCCTACCTGGGTCTCTACCTGGGCGATGGCGAGAAAGAGGCCGAAGAAACCCATCCGTTCAAGCAGCTGCGCCAGGCCGTGATCGTTGGCAGCGCCGTCACCGCCGGGTTCATCGTGTTGTTCGGGTCGGCCGGGTTGATCATCGGCGTGGGAGCGCGGGCGTTCATCGTGGACGTTCTGCCCTGGCTGGGGTTGGTGATCGGCATAGCTCTGGCCCTGGTGGGCGCTTGGATGGTGGGCGGAGGTAAGCTCTACACCGGGTTCGCCGCCCGGGCCGCCAGCAAGATGGGCGACCCCGGAAAAGTCAGCTTGAAGGGCTACTTCATCTTCGGCATCAGCTATGGCACCGCGTCGTTGAGCTGCACCCTGCCCCTATTCCTGTCGGTGGTGGGGACCAGCCTGGCCGTGTCCAGCATCGTCACGTCCCTGGGCCAATTCGTGCTCTACGCCATGGGGATGGGCATTGTCATCATGGCGTTGACCATCGGCATGGCCTTCTTCAAGACCGCCATGGTGGGCGCCCTGCGCAAGGCCATGCCCTACGTTCAACCAGTGGGATCGTGGCTGATGGTCATCGCCGGGATGTACATCGTGTTCTACTGGCTCACCATAGGAGACCTGCTCTAGTATGAGATTCGCACTACCCAAAAAATGGTTGGTCGCCGGGACAGTCTTCGCGGCTGTCTTGGGCATAGCCTGCGGCAACCAACTTGCAACTCCCGCCGCTGACAGTCCACCGGCCGTTTTGGACACTGGCGTATCTGTTTCGGACGCTGGCGTAGCTGTTGCGGACGCCGACACAGCCGTTGCGGACACCGCATCCGGCCCTTCGCCCATCATCGAGCCGGACCGTCTCTACAAAGCCGAATTGGACGGCGCCCGGTTCCAGACCAGAGGCTGGAGCACCGATTTCAGCCGCCACACCGTGCCCTTCACCGATATATTCTCGGGCGGAGTGGGCCGCGACGGCATCCCGCCCATCGACAATCCCCGGTTCGAGACCATCGAGGAAGCCGGACCGGTGATGAACGACCTGGAACCGGTGATCACGTTCAAGATCAACGGCGAGGCCAAGGCCTATCCGCTGTCCATCCTGACCTGGCACGAGGTGGTGAACGACACCGTGGGCGGCGAGCCGGTTACCGTGACCTTCTGCCCGCTGTGCAATACGGCAATCGCCTTCAAGCGGACGCTGGAGGGCCGGATATTCGATTTCGGGGTGTCCGGGAACCTGAGGAACAGCGACCTGATCATGTGGGACCGGCAGACCCAGACCTGGTGGCAGCAGCTTACCGGAGAGGCCATCATCGGAGAATTGGCGGGTCACAAACTGGAATTCGTCCCCGCCTCAATCATCTCGTGGGCCGACTTCAAAGCGGCCAACCCGGACTCTTTGGTGCTGTCCCGCGACACCGGCTTCGACCGCCCCTACGGCAGCAACCCCTACGCCGGCTACGACCGGGTGGACCGGCCGCCGTTCCTCTTTGAGGGAGAGGAAGACGACCGCCTGCTGCCCAAGGAACGGGTGGCCGCCTTCGAGATAGGCGACGTATCGGCAGCGTTCCCCTTCCCGGTGTTGGAAACTGAGCGGGTGGTCAACTACCCGGTAAACGGGACCGATGTGGTGGTGTTCTTCAAGCTGGGGACCGTTTCCGCCTTGGACCGGGCGTTGATCATCGACTCGAACGACGTCGGCTCCACGGGAGTTTTTGATGCTGGTCTGGATGGGCAGACGTTAACCTTCAAGTTGCAAGACGGCGAATTCGTCGACGACCAGACGGGCAGCGTTTGGAACATCCTGGGCGAAGCGGTGGAAGGCGAGATGACGGGCAAGTCGCTGACACCCATCGTCCACGGCAACCATTTCTGGTTCGCCTGGGGCGCCTTCAACCCCGACACCCTGATCTACAAGGGACAGGGGTAGGCGCCGACGGCCTCACTTCCCAATGACGGAAATCCCCCTAAATCCCCCTTTGAAAAGGGGGACTTGACCCTCCCCCTTTCGTAAAGGGGGACCGAGGGGGATTTCGCACTCCTCCTCGGCGTTCCTTGCCAGGCACGGACCCCCCAGGTAGAATGGCCCATACCATTCTGCACGGGGGGATTCTCTTATGTACGACAAGCCGATGTTGGGTCTGGGCCAGGCGCAGGACGCCATCGCCGCCATCTTGGCCGAGGCCAACAAAGAACCGGACCGGCCCCTGGCCGTGGCAATCGTCGACGACACGGGCAGCATCATCAGCTACTCCCGCATGGACCGCTGCCGAGAGGTCCCCAAGCGGATGGCCATCCGCAAGGCCTACACCTGCGCCCTGTCCGGGCAGGACTCCAAGGACTACGCCGAGCGCCTGGCCGGCCAGGGCCGCACCGTGGCCGAGATGGGAGACCCCATGCTGGCCGCCGTCCAGGGCGGCGTGGTCATCCTCCAACCCGGAAGCGGCTCCATCATGGGCGGCATCGGCGTGAGCGGCCTGGCGGCCCAAGAGGACGAAGACCTGGCGAAGATTGGGCTGAAGGCGCTGGGGTTGTAGAAGCGGTCAGCTTCGCGTGCCGGTGGCGGGGAAAATCCCCCTCGGTCCCCCTTTACGAAAGGGGGAGGTTCAAGTCCCCCCATACGAAAGGAGGGAAGTTCAAGTCCCCTCCCGATCTGAATCGGGACAAAGGGGGATTTAGGGGGATTTCCGCTCCCCTGACCGCTGATGGCTGACGGCTGATAGCTGACCGCTGCGACCCGAAGGAGAGTATATGTCCAATCCGAGAGCTGATTTTTCACCCATATTCGACCGCAAGCCTTTGAAGCTGCCCGGCGGCGCGCGGGTGGCGGTGTGGCCGGTGATCAACGTGGAGGAGTGGGACATCAACGAGCCCATGGCCCGAACGGTGCTGCCCACGCCCCAGGGGGTGACGGTCATACCGGACATCCCCAATTTCGGGTGGTTCGACTACGGACTGCGCGTTGGCTTCTGGCGGATGAAACAGGTGTTGGACAACTACGGCATCCGGGCCACGGTGAGCCTGAACGCTTCCGTGTGCCTCAGCTACCCCCGATTGGTGGAAGAGAGCCTGAAATCCGGATGGGAGATACTGGCCCACGGCTTCATACAAAGGGTCATCAACAAAGAGCCCGACGAGCGGGCGGTGATCCGGAAGACCATCAGCACCATCCGGGAGTTCACCGGCGCCGCCCCACGGGGCTGGATGGGCCCAGGTCTGGCCGAGACCTTCGACACCCCGGACATCCTGGCCGAAGAGGGGATCGAATACATCGCCGACTGGTGCAACGACGACCAGCCCTACCCGATGAAGGTGAAATCGGGCAGCCTGGTGGCCCTCCCCTACACCGTGGAGCTCAACGACATACCGGTGTACCTGGTGCAGAACCACCGGTCGCCCGAGCTATTCGAGCGGGCCAAGGACCATTTCGACACCCTGTACCGGGAGGGAGCGGAAAGCGCCCGGGTGATGTGTGTCTCCACCCATCCCTACATCACCGGCGCGGCCCACCGCATCAAGTACTACGAAAAGATATTTGAGTACATACGCCGGCACGACGACGTGGTTTTCATGACCGGAAGCGAGATTCTGGACTGGTACAACAGCGAGACGAAATCCCCCTAAATCCCCCTTTACGAAAGGGGAACTTCTAGTCCCCTCCCTATTTGAATCGGGACAAAGGGGGACCGATGGGGATTTCCGCCCCCCACCAACCAAACCAACGGAGAGTAAGCCAGATGCCATTCGAACCAGGAAAGATCCAGACCTACGTGGGCACCGGCGAGAAGGGTTACGCCGGAGACGGCGGCCCGGCGGACAAAGCGCTCTGCACCGAGCCGTTCATGTGCGATTTCGATTCCGCAGGCAACCTCTTCTATTCCGAGTCCCGGAACAACGTGATCCGCCGGGTGGACAAGGCCACCGGCATCGTAACCACCGTGGCCGGGAACGGGGAGGCGGGCTATTCCGGAGACGGAGGTCCGGCCACCCAGGCCACCATGAGGGAACCCTATTCCCTCCAAGTGGACCGGAGCAACGGCGACATCTATATCGTCGACCGCCTGAACGCCGCGGTGCGGAAGGTAGACGCAGCCACCGGCATCATCACCACCGTGGCCGGCACCGGAGAGCAGGGTTACAGCGGCGACGGCGGGCCGGGCCACCAGGCGATGTTCCGCGAGCCCAACGACTGCTTCCTGGACGGCAAGGGCGGTCTGCTCATCGCCGACATCCAAGACCAGCGGGTGCGCCGCCTGGACCTGGCCACCGGCATCATCAACACCTTCGCGGGGAACGGCGAGAAAGAACGCGCCGGAGACGGCAAACCGGCCCTGGAAGCCAGCATCATGGGCGCCAGGGCGGTCTGCATGGACAGCAAGGGCAACACCTACATATGCGAACGCGAGGGCAACGGGGTCCGGAAGGTGGACGCCGACGGCGTGATGAGCACCGTGGCCGGCAACGGAGAGAGGGGTTACAAGGGAGACGGCGGCCCAGCTTTGACCGCCACCTGGGGATCGCCCAAGGCCATCCGCTGCGACGCCCAGGACAACATCGTCGTGGTGGACACCGAGAACCACGCCATCCGGCGCATCGACGCCGCCACCGGAATCGTCACCACCATCGCCGGCGGCCGGTTGGGCGGAGAGGGCGACGGCGGCCCGGCCACGGAAGCGGCCATGGACCGGCCCCACGGCTGCGGCATCGACGCCCAGGGCAACATCTTCGTGGCCGACAGCAACAACCACCGGGTGCGGGTGGTGGGCGTCTAGCGGAAGTGTCGCGTTGCCCCCTCTTCTTCGCAAAGGTCTTGCGTCAATACTGTCATTCTGAGGAGCGCCGGAGGCCGACGTAGAATCTCGTTTTGCGGTGTAGCCCGGTTTAACCAAAGCAATGAGACCCCTCGCTACACTCGGGGTGACAGCATACCGAGTGCTTCCAAAGAATGATTCATCGAAAGGGCGTGGCGCCTCTATTTAAGCTCCCAGGCCCGGGAATATGACCTCCTTGAACGCCGCCACCTCTTTGGCCGGCATCTCGTAGCCCCCGTCTTGGGTGTGAGTCGGGAAGATAAACACCTGCTCGACTCCCGATTCGACCGCCGCCCTCTTCAGGCGGTCCAAACATTCTTGGGGCGTGCCGAAGAGCCCAAAGGCGTCGCAGATCGCGTCCGCTTGGCTGCCGCTGATCTGCTCCGGAACGAAATCATCGGGCAGGTCGATGCCGGCCTCCCGCAGCCAGACCAGGTTCGAATCGCTGGGGTACTTGAGGTACGGCTGGTCGTCCCGGAACCACTGTTGGGGCCAACGCCTGGCCCTTGGCCCGTCCTCGTCCACGGTCGTGGGCGTGATAAATATCGTCTGAAAGTCTTTCAGATCGCGGTTGCCGCGCGCGGCCCCCGTTTCCAGCCTGCGGCGGGCCGCCGCCACGGACTTGGGGTGCAGACCGACCAACATCAGCGCGCCGTCCGCGACCTCCCCGGCCAGTTCAACCATCCGGGGGCCGGCCGCGGTCATGAAGATGGGCGTGGGAGAATCGCTGATGTTCCTCAACCGGGTCTCCGTGCCGTTGAAGACCACCGTCTCTCCCCGCAGCAGCCGCCTCATGGCGAGTATGGCCTGCCGCATCGTCTCCAGGGACGCCCGTGGACGCCCGATATTGCCCACAGCCAGATAGCCGGGGCCCACGGTCAGCCGGACCCGGCCGGGAGCGATCTCCTCCAGGGTATGGGCCAGGGAGGCCAATACACCGGGATGCCTGGTTACCGGGTTGGTGGTGGCTGGATAGAGGGTGATCTTGGAGGTCCGTTGGGCGGCCAGCGCCAGGGTCAGGAAAACGTCCCTGCCGCTGTGTTGGTGGTCGTGGATCCCCACGCCCGAGAAGCCGGCCGCCTCACAACCGGCGATGAATTCGGCAGTCTCAACTACGGGCAACCCCACCGGTACCCGGATGTCTACTTTCATTGCCATTGCTTGATGTCCCCCTTACGTTTACCATGACCGTCAAATATGACCGGGAGGGCGGCCCAATGCTATTCAACCCGGTCTGCGGATAATCTTGTCATACAATACCGGAATCCAGCGTCAAGGAGCACCCATGCGGACCATCGACATCCACGCACATATCACTCCGGAAGGTTTTGTAGCGGCGGGCAAGCGGGGCGAGACCTGGCACGGCATGCCTCCGGACGCCATGAACATCCACCGGAACAACCCCAAGACCCACTGGACGCCCGAGGAACGCCTGGCTGACATGAACTCGTTGGGGGTCGATGTCCAAGTGCTGTCCACCAACGCCTATTTCTACAACTATGACGGCGACCCGGGCACCGCCGCCCTCATGACTCAAGAGTGCAACGACTATGTCGCCGAACTGGTCAAGGACAACCCGGCCCGTTTCTCCGGGTTCTCCACCCTGCCCATGCAGGACATCAAGGCGTCCATCGCGGAACTGGAACGGAGCATGGGGCTGGGCCTGAAGGGAGCGATGATTGGCGACAACGTGAACGGCAAGACCTACGACGAGAAGGAATTTCTGCCCTTTTGGAAGGCCGCCCAGGACCTTGGCGCGGTGATCCTCGTCCACCAGGGCGGCGACACGGTGGTGAACCACCGCCTCAGCCGGTACCACCTGCCCAATACCATCGGCAACCCGGCCGACCGGGCGATGACCTTCGCCGCGTTGGTCTTCGGTGGGGTCATGGACGCTTGCCCCAGCCTCAAGGTCTGCCTGTGTCACGGCGGCGGCTACACCTGCTACGGCATCGGGCGCATGGACCGGGGCTGGCAGGTGCGCCAGGAGGCCAGGGAACACATCCAACAGCCACCCAGCGCCTATCTCAACAGGTTCTACTACGATTGCCTCACCCACAGCGAGCCGGCGCTGCGCTATCTCATCGACAGCGTGGGCATCGACCGGGTGGTCTTTGGGACCGATTGGCCGTTTGACATGGCCATCGATTGGCCGGTGTCATGGCTCTTGGGACTGGAGAGCCTGACCCAGGACGAGAAAGAGGCGATCCTACACAAGAACCTGGAAAAACTGCTGGGGATCTAGCCGTCGTAACGGTCGACTCCAAGGGCAATCGTAGGGGCAGGTTTCCAACCTGTCCTTTTAATCTGCCATAGCGGTTGTCGAAGCGATGAGATTGCGAGGGAGAGGTGTGCCAGCCTTTGCAAGACTCATGGCGGGAAACCCGGCGCCGGATTTCGGCTCGGCTCACAAATGTCTTGGCCAGCATGAGGGTCGTTTGCAAGTG
>CAYMZL010000038.1:0-10250 GCA_964394825.1 uncultured Dehalococcoidia bacterium
ATCAAAAAAGCCCCGGAAAATTCCGGGGCCTTTCTGTTTTCTATTGGATGGCGGCCTCTACCGCTTGGTGTACTGCGGCGCCCGGCGGGCCCGCTTGAGACCGTATTTCTTGCTCTCTTTGATGCGGGCATCCCGGGTGATGAGACCCGCCCGGCGAAGCCCCGGTTTGAGGCTGGCGTCGAAGACCACCAAGGCCCTGGCGATGCCGTGCCGGATGGCCTCCGCTTGCGAGTTCACTCCACCGCCGGCGACTTTGACCACCACACGGAACTTGTTCACCGTGTCGCTGATGCGGAAGGCCTCGTTGATGGTCTTCTGCCACGGGGCCCAGTTGAAGACCTCGTCCATGGGTTTGCCGTTGACCAAGATGGGGCCGCTGTCGTCCAGATACAGGCGCACTCTGGCGATGGAGGTTTTGCGCTTACCCGTGCCGTAATAATAGGTCTGGTTGGCTTCAGCTTGTACCAAGGTAAGTTCTATCCTCCGTCCTTTACCGCGTCCGCTGCCGGGTGTCCGGTCACCTGGGCTTCATGGGGATGGTCCGGGCCGTTGTAGACCTTGAGGCGGCGCATCATCTGCCGTCCCATGTGGTTCTTGGGCAGCATGCCCTTAACGGCCAGCTCCACGACCCGGTCGGGCCGGGACTCCATCAAGTCCTTGAGCCGGAAGGTCTTGAGGTTTCCCACGTACCCGCTGTGCCGGTAGTACATCTTCTGGTCCATCTTTTTGCCGGTAACCCTCAGATCGGCGGCGTTGGTCACCACCACGAAGTCCCCGGTGAGCGTATGGGGCGTATAGCTGGGTTTGTCTTTGCCCTGAAGGGCGATGGCGATGTTCCGCGCCAGGCGGCCCAGAATCTGGCCCTGGGCGTCGATCACGCGCCACCTTTCGGTGGTCTCGCCAGGCTTGGCGAAGTATGTGCTAGTTCTTTTCATCTATCGTTATTCCGAATCTGTATTTCCAGGGGCCGCCCCGAATCTTGCGGAACCTGGGTATTTTACACCAATTAGGCAGAGCCCGTGGGCGGGAAGCAGGGGTGTGCCGTCGCCGGCGCCCGCCAGCGCCTCGGTCACCCGCTCCACTGGGTATTTTCCTCTTCCTATCTCTGTCAGTATTCCGTTGGCTTTCCTTATCATCTGTTTCAAGAAGCCGGTGGCTTCACACTCGATCACCACGTTATCTTCGGTCCTTTCCACCTCCCACCGCATCACTTCCCTCACCGCGCTGCGGTCTTTGGGGTGCCCCACGGCCAGGGCCCGGAAATCGTGGGTTCCCACTAAAAGCTGGGCCGCCTCCGCCATCTTTTCGGTGTCCAGACTCTCCCGGATCCAGAGGTGGGTGTGCCGCCGCAATGGCGAGGGCGCCGGCCGGTTCAATATGCTGTACTGGTAGGTCCGGCTCAGGGCGCACTTCCGGGAATCGAAGCCGTCGTCAACCCGGTGGGCCTCAAGGACGTTGATGTCCTCTGGAAGATGATAATTCAGCGCGGGGGCGAACCGTTCCAAGGCATGCTGAGTGCCGGTGAGGAAGTCTACCACCTGGCCTTTGGCATGGGTCCCGGAATCGGTGCGGCTGGCGCCCCTGATCCTGCTCTCCTGGCCGGTGAACCGGGCCAGGGCCTTTTCCAACTCGCCTTGAATGGTCGGCTGGCCGACTTGAAGCTGGAAACCGGCGTACCTGGTGCCTTGGTATTCAACCAGAAGGGCGGCCCGCCAAAGCTGCCCGCCCGTTCCGCTTGCTGACTCGCCGTCTGGGTTATGGACTCTGCCTTCTTCTATCTAATTAATACCTCTGATACCAGCTCCGTTAGACCAACTCGATGATTGCCATCTCCGCTGAGTCCCCGTTGCGTGGTCCCAACTTCAAGATTCTGGTGTAACCGCCGGCGCGCTCGGCGTACCGGACGGCGACGTCGTCGAACACCTTCTTGACCACGCGGGAGTTGGGCACCTGGGCCAGGGCCAACCGGCGGTGATGCAGATTGCCCTTCTTTCCGTGGGTAATCAGCTTCTCCGCCATCACCCGGGTCTCCTTGGCCTTGGCCAACGTGGTGGTGATGCGTTCGTGGGTGATGAGTTCCGCGACCAGACCCCGCAACAGTGCGGTGCGTTGGTCCCGGTACCGGCTAAGCTTTCTGCCGGCGACTCTGTGGGAGGCCATGGTTAGCTCTCGTCCTCACCTTGGTTATCGTCAATATCGTCATCGTGCGAACCGTCGTCATCGCCTGCGGCTTCGCCCGTGTCTTCAACGGACATGCCAGGCGCTTCAGCAGGTGAATCGGACGCCACTTCATCGTCGCCCATGAGCTCGCCCAGGTCCTCGGGCAAGATGTTGGGGACGGAGCCCACGGCGCTATCCGAGGGGTCGGTCACACCGTGTTCGGCCAGTTTCTCTTTCAATTCAGCCAGGGATTTCTCGCCGAAGTTGCGGATCTTAAGCAACTCGTCGTCGGACATCTCCAGCACTTCTCCCACCTTGGAGATGTGTGACCGCTTCAAACAGTTGAGCGTGCGCGGAGACAATTCCAGCTTCTCGATGGGCGTCTGGTAGATCTCCGGGGAAACCACCAGTGGCGCCCGCTCAGAGCCCTCCTCAGCCACCCTGTTGAGGTTGCTGAACAGGAAGAAATGGTTCACCAGGTTTTCCGCGGCCTGCTGGATCGCCTCAACCGCGTTTATGGTGCCGTCGGTCCAGACCTCCATCACCAGGCGCTCGTAGTCGGTAACTTGGCCGACCCGGGTGCGCTCAACGTTGTAGTTGACCTTGCGCACGGGGCTGAACACCGCGTCCACCGGCAGAACGCCCACAGGCGTGTTTGAGGTCCCATCACTCTGGACCGCGGGTTGGTAGCCCACACCCTGCTCGACGTTAAACTCCATGGACAGATGAGCGTCGTCGGAGTCCAGGGTCGCCAGGTGCAACTCGGGATTCACGATCTCAAAGTCGCTGGACGTGGAGATGTCTCCCGCGCAGACCCGGCCTTCGCCGGTGACGTCCAGGCGCATCTTTCCGGCCCGGTCCGATTGGGACCGTATCCGGATGCGCTTGACGTTGAGGAGGAGTTCCATGACCTCCTCTTTGACGCCGGGCACGGCGGAGTACTCGTGGACCACGTCGTCGATCTTCACCCACGTGATGGCGCTGCCGTTGGTTGAACTGAGCAGTATCCTCCGGAGAGGGTTGCCGATGGTCAGCCCAAACCCGCGGGGCAGCGGCTCGACGGCCACTTTGCCGTAGGTATCCTCGGAATCAATTACCCGTATCTCGGGTTTTAGCGTTTCCGCACCGGCCTCCGGCGAACCCGGAGTTAGGATTAAGGTGTCCAACATGGACAAATTACCTCGAATAAAACTCTACGATCAATCTTGAATCTACGATCGCCTGAAGGTCTTCATCTGCGGGCAAGGACACGACGGTCCCGGTCATTTCGCCCTGGTCCAGGCTCAACCAAGCGGGCACCGGCCGCTTGGGCACGCCGTCGATGCGCTGGGCGTAAAAGTCGGTGCCTTTATCCGTTTCCTTCCAGGAGACCACGTCTCCGGGCTTGACCTGAAAGGAGGGGATGTCCGTCTTCATGCCGTTTACCCGAAAGTGGCCGTGGAGGACGATCTGCCGGCCCTGTTTCCTGGAGTCGGAGAAACCCAGTTGGAACACCACATTGTCCAGACGGCGCTCCAGGGTGCGGAGCAGGTTCATGCCGGTTACTCCCGGGGTGTTGAACGCGTCGGTCATGTAGCGGCGGAACTGGCCTTCCATCACGCCGTAGATGTACTTGGCCTTCTGCTTCTCGCGCAGGTGCACGGCGTAGTCCGTGGGCCTTCTGCGGCGGCGGGAAATGTCGCCAGGCGGATTGCGGCGCTTTTCAAAGGCGCATCGGGGCGTGAAACACTTATCGCCCTTCAGGAATAGCTTTTCACCGGACCGCCGGCAAAGGCGGCAGGAGGGTCCTGTATATCTTCCCATGGAATTGGAGTTACACTCTCCTTCGTTTTGGCGGGCGGCACCCATTGTGGGGAATAGGAGTCACGTCCCGGATACTGGTCACGAAGAGGCCTGCGCTCTGCAATGAACGGATAGCGGCCTCTCGTCCCGCGCCCGGCCCTTTGATGAGCACGTCTATCTGGCGGAGGCCGGAGTCCATGCCCTTGCGGGCGGCCTGCTCCGCGGCGCGCTGGGCGGCGAAGGCGGTGCCCTTGCGGGAACCCTTGAAGCCCACGGTCCCGGAGCTTGCCGACGCAATCACGTTGCCCTGGGGGTCGGTGAGGCTCACCAGCGTATTGTTGAACGTGGAGTAGATATACGCTCGTCCTTGGGGCACCGAGCGGCGCTCACGGCGCCTGGTTCTGGGTCTAGCCATAGGTTATTCTCACTCAGCCCTGATTGCTTACTTCTTGCCGCCGGTGCGCCTGCCGCGGCCGGCAACGGTGCGGCGGGGCCCCTTGCGGGTACGGGCGTTGGTCTTGGTCCGCTGGCCCGCCACGGGCAGGTTCCTGCGGTGGCGCGAGCCCCGGTACGAGCCGATCTCAATCAGCCGGCGTATGTTCTGGTTGACTTCCCGGCGGAGGTCGCCCTCGGAGATGTAGTCCCGGTCCACCAGCTCCCGGATTCGGTCGACCTGCTCCTCGGTTAGTTCATTCATCCGCGGGGGAATGACCGGGTCCAAGTCGGCCTTGACCAGGATCTCTTGGGCGATCTTGGGACCGATGCCATAGATGCTTCGGAGGGCTACGTGAGCCCTCTTCCGGTCAGGAACGTCTACTCCAGCGATACGGACCACTCCGGGCCTCCTTTTTCTGCCCCTGTCTCCCTGAATAATGCCTAAAAATGCTTCTGATCAACCCTGCCGCTGTGAGTGCCTGGCGTTGGTGCAGATGATTCTGACCACGCCCTTGCGCTTGATCACACGGCAATTGTTGCACCTGGGTTTAACCGATGCTGATACTTTCACGACTAACGCCCTTAAGCTACTTGAACCGGTAGGTTATCCGGCCCCGGGTCAGGTCGTATGGAGAGAGCTCCACCAACACCCGGTCGCCGGGCAACACCCGGATAAAGTGCATCCTGATCTTGCCGGACACGTGGGCCAATACCTCGTGGTCATTGGGTAGTTCCACGCGGAACATGCCGTTGGGCAGGGCCTCTTTAACGCTGGCCTCCACCTCGATCGCTTGTTTCTTCGCCATAAGCCCTCTTTCTTGCGGATTTGCGCCCGCCCCGGTTGCTACGCCGGGACTATTCTACGGGCCGTTACTGACTATGAACGGTCAGGATCTCCGGTCCGTCCTTGGTGATGGCTATGGAATGTTCGAAGTGGGCCGAAAGCTTGCCGTCCGCAGTGATCACGGTCCACTCGTCGTCCAATATCTTGGTATGCCAGTCCCCCATGTTGAACATGGGCTCAATGGCGATGCACATGCCCACGCGGAGCAGCGGGCCCATGCCCGCCTGCCCGTAGTTGGGCACCTGGGGGTCCTCGTGCAGGGCCCGGCCCACGCCGTGTCCCACAAACTCCCGCACCACGCCGTAGCCCCGGCTCTCACCGTAGGCCTGCACCGCAGCGCCTATATCTCCGACCCGGCCACCGGGCTGGGCCGCTTTGATACCCTCTTCCAAGCTAAGGCGCGTGTCGTCCATCAAGGCGGCCGCCTCCGGCGTCACTTCGCCCACGGCTATGGACACTGCCGCGTCGCCGATCATGCCTTCAATGGTCGCGCCAACGTCAATCTTGACGATATCGCCCTCCCGGAGCACCCGTTTGCCGGGTATCCCGTGGACGATCTCTTCGTTAACCGACGTGCAGATACTGGCAGGGAACCCCCGGTAACCCATGAAGGTGGGTTTGGCGCCATGCCGCGTAATCTCTTTATACGCAATCTTGTCCAGGTCCTTGGTGGTCATGCCGGGCTCCACCGAGGCCTTCATCAGGTCGATAACCGCGCCCACAACCGCTCCCGCACGGCGCATCGAATCCAGCTCTTGAGGGGACTTGATCGTGATCCCCCCAGAGTAGGTGGACGCCGAGTTAGAAGCGGTCTCATTTTTTCGGCCGCGATTCACTTTTTCTATTCTACTCCCCATTGATTACGTTGGGAACCCAAGAGATTATATTTATTAGCCGTTCTTGGCGCACCGTTTTAGCCGTCCAAGGCCGCCATGACCTGTTTGTTGACTTCTTCAACCGTGTTGTCGCCTGGGATGTCCACCAATACTCCCCGTTCCCGGTAGAAGCCCAGGACGGGCATGGTCTCTTTCCTATAGACCTCGATCCGTTTCTTGACCGCCTCGGGACGGTCGTCGTCCCGCTGGTAGAGTTCCCCACCGCATTCGCCGCATTTCTTGGCGCCGCCGTCCTCGCCTTCGCCGATGGCGTGGGGCGTTTGGCAGTCGCGGCAGACGAACCGGCCGCCCAGCCGGCGCAGCAATTCCGGTTCGGAGACGTCGATATGCACCACCTTGTCCAGGCTCCGGGACCCAGCGGCCAACACCTTCTCCAATTCCTGGGCCTGATTGGTGTTCCTGGGGAACCCGTCCAGGATGAACCCGTCGTCGTCCGGAACGCACATCACCTTATCCAAGATGATGCCGATGGTCACATCGTCGGGGACCAATTCCCCCTTGTTGATGTACTCCTTGGCGCGCAGGCCCAGAGGCGTTCCCTGTCCCAGGTGGTGACGGAATAGGTCGCCCGAACTGATGTGAGTCACCTTCAACCGGTCCCGCAGCAGTTGGGCCTGAGTACCTTTCCCGGCGCCGGGAGGGCCGAACAAAACAAATCGCAGTCCCTGGGCCATCTATCTCAGGAATCCTTCGTAATTCCGCATCATTAGCTGCGCCTCAAGTTGGCGCAGGGTATCGAGGCCGACGCCGACCATGATCAGCAGGCTGGTGCTGCTGAGGGATATGGCTTGAACGTCGGTGATGAGCGACGCGATATAAGGCATGATCGCGATGGTGCCCAGGAAGAGGGCCCCGCCCAACGTTATGCGCACGATCACCCGGTTTAGGTAGTCCTGCGTGGGTTTGCCGGGCCGGATGCCCAGCACGAACCCGCCGTTCTTCTGTAGGTTCTCGGCCAGTTGCTGCTGGTTGAACACCACCAAGGTGTAGAAGAAGGTGAATATCACCACCAGCACGAACACCATCACCCAATAAAGAGGTGAGGTGGGTATCAGCAAGTCGGCAAAGAAGTTGGCCACGTCGCCCACCCAACTGGTGTTGGTGGCGAAGTAGGTTGCGATGGTGCCGGGCAATATCACGATGGAAAAGGCAAATATCAGGGGAATCATGCCGGCCGAATTTATGCGCAATGGTAGATAGGTCGCCCCGCTTTGCCGGTACATCCTGCCGCCCCTGAAGATGCTGCGGCCATACTGCACCGGGATGCGCCGGTGGGCCTCGTTGAACATCACGATGCAGGCGATGATCAGCACGCCGATTATGGCGAAAAAGCCGATGCCCAACACGTTGTCCCGGTCCAAGAAGCCTTGGGTCAGCAGCCTGGGGAACCCGGCTACGATTCCGGCGAAGATTATCAGGGAGATGCCGTTCCCGATGCCTCGCTCCGTGATCAACTCACCCAGCCAGACCAGGAACATGGTCCCGGCGGCGATGGAAACCAGGGCCGCGACGGTGGGCAGTAAAGCATCGCCGGAGAATCCCACCTCGGCGATGACGTTGCTCTGTTCCAAGAGCACCAGTTGACCGTATCCCTGGGCAAAGGCGATGGGGATGGTGATCCAGTGGGTGAGCCGGTTCATCTTGGCCCGGCCCGACTCGCCTTCACGGGACATTTCCTGCAATTGGGGTATGACCGGGGTTAGCAACTGGATAATGATTGACGAGGTGATATAGGGGAAAACGCCCAGGGCCACGATGCTCATGCGGCTCAGCGCTCCGCCGCTGAACAGGTCCAAGAAGCCCAGGAGTTGGTTATTCCTGAAGAGGTTGTCCAACGCCACCTGGTCGATGCCCGGAAGGGGGATGTGGGCGATGAACCGGTACAGGGCCAGGATGGCCAGAGTGAAGAGTATCTTGGCCCGCAGGTCAGGAAGGCTGAACGCGTCGATCGCCGCTTGGATCAGCCTGGGAAATCTGCCGGCCTGGACCTCGGCGTTCATCATTACGCCGGAGTCTCCTCCGCCGTTCCCTTTGCCGCTTCTATCTTTTCTTTAGCGGTGCGGGTGAATTTCGCGGCCACCACGGTCACGGCCTTGCTGATCTCCCCATCGCCCACGACCTTCACCGGCAGATTGAGGTTCCGCAGGTAGCCTTTCTCCAGAAGGAGTTCCGGGGTGATGCGCTCTCCGGCGTCAAATTTGTCCAGGGTCTCCAATTTGACCAAGGAGTAATAGGTCTTGAATCTGTTGTGGAAGCCCCGCTTCATGGGGAGTCCCTTGATCAAGGGCAGTTGACCACCCTCGAACCACACGGGCGGTCCGCTGCCGGAGCGGGATTTTTGTCCCTTCATGCCCCGTCCCGCGGTGCTTCCTTGGCCCGCCGCGTCACCGCGGCCGACCCGTTTTCTGTTTTTCCTGGCTCCCTTGGGGGGGGCCAGTTGATGTTCCATCATGGGGCGCGCCTCATTGACCTAATACGCCTTGTAGACTGATTTTAATTGCATCATGGCTGCTGGTAAACCGTTTGGAGGTTGACATATCGCCGCTTTTACGGCAAATTCGTCCCGGTCCCGGCAAGAGCCGCCCGAAGTTGGCGGGTGATTTAGACCTCTTCCACCTTCACAAGGTGGCTGACTTTGTTCACCATGCCCCGGATGGTCGGCGAGTCCTGATGGACCACGGTATGGTTCAAGCGATGCAACCCCAGGGACTTGATGATTCGCCGCTGGTTCTGCGGCCGTCCGATAACGCTTTTGGTCCAGGTGATTTTTATTTCCGCCATAATGTGTCGACCGGTGCCTTAGATTAGATTCTACGGCCTTTATTCTCCCTCGGATGTCCCGTCCGTAGGTTTAGCTTCCGATGGAAGCGGCCGGCCCAGGCGGCGAGCCAACTCGACTTCTGGGTCCCGCAATTGGCGCAGGGCTTCCATGGTGGCGTAGACGATGTTTATGGGGTTCCGGGAGCCCAGCGATTTTCCGACCACGTCTTTCACGCCGCCCAACTCCAAGATGGCGCGCATGGCGCCGGCGGCGATGACTCCGGTCCCCTCTCGGGCCGGCTTGATCATCACGATGGTTGCGCCCTTCTTGACCGTGATCTTCTGGGGGATGGTGCTTCCGCGCAGTGGGATGGTGACCATGTCCCGGCGGGCGACGGCGTTGCCTTTTCTGACCGCGTCGGGAATAACCAGCGCCTTGCCCAGCCCAACACCCACCTGGCCTTGTCCGTCTCCCACCACGACCAATGCATTGAAACGGAGACGACGGCCTCCCTTCACCACCTTGGCGATACGGCGGGTGAAGACGACCCTCTCGGAGAATCCTCCGGTATCCTCGTCCCGGCCTCGGCCTCGGTCGGAGAAGAACCTGTTAGGGGCTTGGACCATAAGCGGGCTAGACCTCCCAGTCTCTGCGGTAAGTTGAGTTCGCTCTTAGAATATCAGCCCGGCTTCCCGGGTTGCTTCGGCCAGGGCCTTGACCCTGCCATGAAATTTGCATCCGCCCCGGTCGAACACCACCTGGGTAATACCCTCTGCCATGGCCCTTTCCGCCACCAATTTGCCCACGGCCGTGGACGCGGCAATCTTGGGGATGATGGGTCCGCCGGCTTCTTTGACCGCATCGGCGCTGGAAGCCGCCACAAGGGTGTGCCCGGTGGTGTCGTCAATCACCTGGGCGTAGATATGCCGCAGGCTGCGGAACACGGCAAGCCTAGGCCGCTCCGGCGTGCCGGAAACCTTGTTCCGTAACCTGATATGCCGTACTTTCCTCAGTCGTTTTGCGTTCTTATCTTTAGGCATGATTGATTCTGTATACCGGGCGCGTTTTAATAGGCCGTTAGGCCTTTCTAGCCGCCGCCTTTCCAGGTTTAAAGTGAAGGACTTCGTCGGAGTACCTGATGCCCTTTTCCTTATAGGCGTTGGGCGGGCGGACCCTTCTGACCTGGGCCGCCAGTTGGCCCACTTTTTGCTTGTCGATGCCGCGCACGTGGACCCTATTGTTGCCTTCCACCTCAATGGTCACCCCGTCTTCGGGGTGAATCTCCACGGGATGGCTGAAGCCCACGTTTAGCATGATCCCATTCCCGGCTTCAGCGACCCTGTAGCCGACGCCCATGATCTCCAGAGACCTG
>CAYMZL010000039.1:0-10250 GCA_964394825.1 uncultured Dehalococcoidia bacterium
GTCCCAATGGGGCGGGGAAATCCACGGTCCTGAAGGCCATCTTCGGGCTGGCGCCGGTGGCGTCGGGGCGGATCTATTGGCGTGAACTGCCGCTGGAAGCGGCCTCCCATGAGATCGTGAAGCTCGGCCTGGCCTTCGTGCCCCAAGGCCGGCGGGTGTTTACACGGCTGACCATAGAAGAAAACCTGGAGCTGGGTTGTCTTTACCTGAAGGACAAAGCCGAGCAACGGCGCCGATTGGAAGAGGTGATGGAGCTGTTTCCGATCCTCTATGAGAAGCGGCGAGAGAAAGCCAGGGCGATGTCCGGCGGCGAGCAGCAGATGCTGGCCATCGGCCGAGGTCTGATGGCCGACCCGACAACGCTGCTGTTGGACGAGCCGACGCTGGGGCTGGCGCCCATTATCGTCAAAGAGATGTTTGCCAAGATCGTAGAGATCAACGAGAAGCGGAATACTTCAATCATGGTGGTCGAGCACAACATCAGAAGTATTCTTGATGTGGCTTCACGAGTCTATGTCTTGGACAAAGGAAAGATCGCCCACGACGGGACGCCAACCACCGTCCAAGAAAGCGACATTCTTAACAAGGTTTTCTTGGGGGCGGTTGAGTAACCATCTTCCTGGATTATTGGTTCTAGTTACCCGCCGCAGATCTCAGTGCCTTCCGTATTGGTGCAGCCACCGGCGGCCGTCTTTGGCCAGGAATTGGTCGGCCGCTTCAGGCCCCATACTTCCGATGGCATAACCGGCCGGAAGAGGCGCGTCCGGCGCCGCCAGTCCCTGGATGATGGGGTCCATGATCTCCCAGGCCTCTTCGATCTCGTCGCTTCGGGTGAATAGAGAGGCATCCCCGTTCAATGCATCCAGCAGCAGACGCTCGTACGCGTCGGGGATGGCCTGGCCGCCGAACGCTTCATCGTAATGAAATTCCAGGTTCACCGGCCGCAGTTCCATCTTCCCGTCCGGGGTCTTGGCCTGGAACTCCAGATGCAGTCCCTCGTCGGGTTGGACCTGGATAGCTAATATGTTGGGGCCGATATCCTGGGGGAACATCAGATGGGGCGGTCTCCGGAACTGGATCACAATCTCGGTGCGTTTATCGTTCAGGGCCTTGCCCGATCTTAGATAAAACGGCACCCCTTGCCACCGCCAATTGTCCACGTCCAGGCGCATGGCCGCATAGGTGGGAGACCTTGAGCCGGCGGGCACACCCGACTCGTCAAGATACCCGTCGTATTGGGCGTGGACGGCGATCTCTGCCGCCGACGCGGGGGTGATGCGGCGCACGGCGTTCAGCACCTTGACCTTTTCATTGCGGAGCAGGTCGGCCTGGAAATTGGAGGGCGGTTCCATGGCGACTACGGTCAACAATTGGAGCAGGTGATTCTGGAACATGTCCCGGAACACGCTGGCCTGGTCGTAGTAGCCCGCCCGCCCGGATACCGGCTCCGTCTCGAAGACTGTGATCTGGACGTTGTCGATGTAGTTTCTGGTCCAGATGGGCTCAAAGATAGTGTTGGCGAACCGGAACACCAGCAGGTTCTGGACGGTCTCCTTCCCCAGATAGTGGTCGATGCGGAACACCTGGTCCTCGGCGAACACCGAGTGGACCAACTTGTTGAGTTCCTGGGCCGACGCCAGGTCGGAACCGAATGGTTTTTCGATGACCACCCGCCGCCAACAGTCCGTTTCGCGGGCCATGCCCGTGGACCCCAGGTTCAAGACCGCCGGTCCGTAGAGAGACGGGGCCAATGCCAGGTAATACAAGCGGTTGGCGGGCTTGCCGGAAGATTCGATGACCCGAAGGGAATCTTCCAATCCCCTCAGGTCGCCGGCGGAAGAAACGTCGCCACGGTGATAATGGATGCGGGATGCGAACTCCGTCCATTCTTCCCGGTCCGGTCCGGAATCTTCAGAGGCATCCAGGCCCTGGGCCAATGAGTCCCGGAACTCCTGCGCCGTCATATTGCTGCGGGCCATGCCGACGATGCGGACCTCCGGGCCCAACCTCCCTTTGCAGAAGAGGTTGCACAGGGAGGGAATCAGCTTCCTCCGGGTCAGGTCGCCGGACGCGCCGAAGATGACGATGGTGGTGGTCTGCTCGCTGGAATCAGAGGTCATTCATCGGACCTGCGGACGGCGTGCCCGCCGAATTGCTGCCTCAATGCCGCCAGCAGCCGCCCGCCGAAGGGCTGGTCCTGCCGGGACCGGAACCGGGTCTGCAGGGCCAGG
This sequence comes from uncultured Dehalococcoidia bacterium, assembly GCA_964394825.1. GTDB lineage: Bacteria > Chloroflexota > Dehalococcoidia > Lucifugimonadales > UBA3495 > UBA9611. The sequence continues at coordinate 2,232 of CAYMZL010000039.1, forward strand.
GTGATCACCGGAGTTGGCACGGCCAACGCCACCGATTCCTCCACGGTCCAGCGGCCCTCTCCTGAATCATCGACGTAGGACTCAAGGGATTCGAGGCCGGGGTCTTCCTTCAAGGCATCGGCGGCCAGGTCCAACAGCCAGGAGCGCACCACGCTGCCGTGACGCCAGATCTCGGCGATGACCGGCAGGTCCAGGGCGAACTCCTCTTTGGCCGCCATCAACTCGAACCCCTCGGCATAGGACTGCATCAGCCCGTACTCCACGCCGTTGTGCACCATCTTGGTGAAATGACCCGCTCCGCTGGGTCCGACCCGGCTATATCCCTTGTCAGGGGCCGGAGCCAGGGTATGGAAGATGGGCTCCAGGCGCTTGACCGCGGCTTCGTCTCCGCCGACCATCAGGCAGTATCCCTCGGTCAGGCCCCAGATGCCGCCGCTGGTGCCCACGTCGATGAAGTTGATCCCCTGACCGGCCAGCTTGGCGGCGCGGCGCATGCTGTCCTTGTAGTTGGCGTTGCCGCCGTCCAATATGGCGTCACCGGGGCTGAGCAGGGGAGCCAGCGCGTCGATGGTGTCTTCGGTGGGCTGTCCGGCGGGGACCATGACCCACAGGGCTCGGGGAGCGGCGAGCCGGGCCACGACGTCCTCCAGCGAAGACGCGCCTTCACCCCCGAACCCATGACTGGCCGTGACGGCGTCCGGGTCCCGGTCGTAAGTCACCACCCGGTGCCCTCCGCTCACCAACCGTTGGGCCATGTTGCCGCCCATCCGTCCCAGGCCAATCATTCCTAATTCCACAGGTTTAACTCCTCTCGCAGCCAATAACCGTTAGCCGGTTGCGGGCTGCCGGTTACCGCATGATCATATTGGCAGTTGGCCAAAGGCCCTTTGGACCACTTCGGGCAGCGCCGGGTGCACGTAGATGGAATTGGTGATGGAGTCCACCGCCAAGCGGAGCCGCATGGCGTTCGTGGCCTCTTGGATGAGGGTGGCGGCGTCGCTGCCGATGATGTGGCAGCCCAATATCTCCCCGGACTCGGGGTCGGCCAGGACCTTAACAAAGCCGTCTTTGTCCTCGATCGAGGCGCCGTAGGCCGTGTCCGTGTAATCATAGGTGGCGGCAACGTAGGCCGCGCCCCGCCCCTCGGCCTCCTGCTGGGTCAATCCCACCGAGGCGACTTGCGGGGAGGCGAAGATGGCGTGGGGCATGGCGTGATAGTCCACGGCCACCTGGTTCGCCGGATCGAGGATGTTGTTGGTCACGTAGGCCGCTTCCAGATTGGCGCTGTGTTTCAGGAGATACCGGCCCACGATGTCGCCCAGGGCCCAGATGCCGGGAACGTTGGTCTGGAGATATTCGTCGGTTTTGACGAAACCGCGCTGGTCCAACTCCACGCCGGTCTTGGCGACCTCCAGGATGTCGGTGTTGGGCACGCGGCCGGTGGCCATCAAAAGGGTGTCCGATCTGATCGATTGGCTCCCTTCAGGGGTGGTGACATCAACCGTTATCTCCCCGTTCTGGGTGGAGACCCTGGCGACCTGGGCTTCCAGCACCATGTTGAAGCGGCGCTGATAGACCTCGGTGAAACGGCGGGAAACTTCTTCGTCCTCTTCCCGGAGCATCAGTGCCCGGCGGTGGATGATGGTCACCTCAGTGCCCAGTGCGCCGAAAAAATGGGCCAACTCGGCGGCGATGTACCCGCCGCCCACCACCGTGAGTCTCTGGGGTTGTTCGGGCAGGCGCAGCGCCTGGTCCGAGGTGATGTACGGCGTCCGGTCCAGGCCCGGTATCTCGGGGACCCAGGGGCGGGTGCCGGCGGCGATGAGGATGGTGTCGGCGGTCAACTGCTCGCCATCCACCTCAATCGTCTTGGGGCCGGTGAACCGGCCGCGGCTCTTGAAAACCTCGATGTTGGGGCTCTGCCGGTTGCCCCGTTCAATCATGGCGGCTTCGGCGTCCACTTCTTCAAAGGCGCGGTTGACGATGAACGGCCAGTCGATCTTTTCGACCGTGGCGTGGATACCGAATGAGGCGGCGTTCTGGACCGTCTGCATCACGTCGGCGCAGTGGATGAGCATCTTGGAGGGGATGCAGCCGCGGTTCAGGCAGGTGCCGCCGAAAGGGCCTTCTTCAACCACCGCCACCGACCAGCCGGCGTCCGACGCCTCCGCGGAAATCTCCAGGCCCGAGCCGGAGCCGATCACGATAAGGTCAAATTTCCGCATCACATCCCCCATAATATTGTTAGACGGGCGGGCGCCTCCGGCTAGACCAGACTGGGGTTAACCGGCCCTGTTGACCAATTTTCGAGACTCGTCGGCGACCCGTTCCGCCGTGATGCCGAATTTCTCGTAGAGCACCCCGGCGGGGGCCGATGCGCCGTACCCGGTCATGCCCACGGAAACCCCGTCCAGGCCGACATACCGCTCCCATCCCTTGGTGGCGCCCGCCTCAACGGATACCCGGGCCCGCAGCGACGGCGGCAGAACGTGGTCCCGGTACTCTTTGGGCTGGACGTCGAACATCTCCCAGGAAGGCATGGAGACCACCCTGGCCGCGATCCCTTCGCCTTCCAGCTTCCGGCCGGCCTCCAACGCGATGTGGACCTCAGACCCGGTGGCGATGATCACCACCTGTGGGGAACTGCTGCTCTCCCAGAGGATGTAAGCACCCTTGAGAACGCCGGAAGCCGGGTTCAGCGTGGAGCGGTCCAACACCGGCAGGTTCTGGCGGGTGAAAGCCAATACAGTGGGACCGTCCTGCCGGGACATGGCCGCGCGCCACACTTCAACCGTTTCGGTGGCGTCCGCCGGCCGGCTGACCACCAGGCCGGGTATCTCCCGTAGCGCCATCAGATGCTCGATGGGTTGGTGGGTGGGCCCGTCTTCACCAAGACCGATGGAATCGTGGGTGAAAACGTAGATGACTTGCTGGCCCATCAGCGAACCCAGACGGATGGCGGGGCGCATGTAGTCGGAGAAGATCAGGAAGGTGGCGGTGTAGGGGATCACTCCGCCGTGAAGGGACATCCCGTTGGCCACCGCGCCCATGGCGTGCTCCCGCACTCCGAAGTGGATGTTGTGACCGGAAAATTCTCCGGGACCTATGTCGCCGCGGTCATTCAAGATGGTCTTGGTGGACGGGGAAAGGTCGGCGGACCCGCCCAGGAATACCGGAACGCCATTGGATATGGCGTTCATCACCCGGCCGGAGGCATCCCGGGTCGCTATTGGTTTGGAGTCGTCAAAGAGTCCGTCTAGTCCCTCTTCCCAGCCCTGAGGAAGCTGTCCGCGCAGGGCGTCGTCAAGTTCTTGGGCCTCCGTGGGGAAGGCCTCCCGGTACTCGCTGAACGCCGAGTTCCATTCAGCCTGCTTGGATCTGCCCCGCTCGCGGGCGGCGCCAAGGTGGGCTCCGGCTTCGGCGGGGATGGAAAACGCCTCTTCAAATCGCCATCCCAACTTTTCTTTGGCCAGGCCGACTTCCTCTTCACCCAGGGGCTCGCCGTGGGCCGACCCCGTGCCTGCCTTATTGGGGCTGCCGTATCCGATCACGGTGCGGCAGACGATCATGCTGGGCTTTTCGGTTTCCGCTTTGGCGGCGGCCAATGCGGACGAAACCACCTCTAGGTCCATCCCTTCGATGGGGCCGGTTACGTGCCAGCCGTAGGCCTCAAACCGCTGGGCCACGTTCTCGCCGAAGGTTATAGCGGTGTTGCCCTCGATGGAGATATTGTTGTCGTCGTAAAGCAGGATGAGCTTGCCCAAACCCAGGGTGCCCGCCATGGATGCCGCCTCCGATGCGATGCCTTCCTGAAGGTCGCCGTCGGAAACGATGGCGTAGGTGTGATGATCGATTATCTCGTGACCGGGCCGATTGAACCGGCTGGCCAGCCAGCGCTCGGCCAGGGCCATTCCAACGGCGTTCCCAAAGCCTTGGCCCAGGGGTCCGGTGGTGGCTTCCACGCCAGGAGTAAGACCGTGCTCGGGGTGCCCCGGTGTTTTGCTGCCCCATTGGCGGAACCGCTTCAACTCCTCCATGGGCAGGTCGTAGCCGGTCAGATGGAGCAGGGAATACAGCAATGCCGATGCGTGGCCGCAGGAGAGGACAAAGCGGTCGCGGTTGGGCCAGGTGGGATCGTCAGGGTTGTGCTTGAGGAACCGGTCCCACAGCGCGTAGGCCATGGGCGCCGCTCCCATTGGAGCGCCTGGGTGTCCCGATTTCGCCTTCTGCACGGAATCGACGGCCAAGAACCGGATCGTGTTGATACAGAGTTGGTCAAGGGCTGGGTCTGCCAAGTTGAACCCCCTTAACGTCTGCGGGACGTGGTCGATATACTCAGGCCGCCGTAGGGCTGGTGTTTCGACTCGTGCGGCTTGAATCGAAAGGGGACCAAAATCCCCAGAACATGTTAGCGAACCGTGGGCGGGTTGTCACTAGTAATCAGGCCTGGAGAAAGGGGTAATATTGCGCCCGTATTCAACGGGGATCCGGGTCGGCGCCGGGGCTGCGTTCAGCCTGGTCTTCCGAGGTCTTCAATAGCGACAGCGAGGAATACTCTTCCAAGTGTTGGCGGACCAGGATTCTAGCGCGGTGAAGACGGGACTTGAGCGAGGCGATGGAGATGTCCAGAGCCTCGGCGGATTCCTCGGTGGAGAGGCCCTGGATGTCCCTCAGGACCACGGCGGCACGGAGGTCGGGGGATAGAAGGTCCAGCCCACCCTCCAACGTGGAGCGGAGTTCGCTGTTCACCGCGGCCTCTTCGGGATCGTTCTTCCAATCGTAGACTATGGCGTCGTCGTAGCCCTTTTCCGAGATGTATTTGGCCCTGGACTTGTCCTTGCGGATCTTCATCAAACAGGCGTTGACGACGATGCGGTATAGCCAGGTGGACAACTTGGATTGGCCCTTGAAGTTGGGCAGGGCCTTGAAGGCCGAGATGTAGGCTTCCTGCACCGCGTCCTCGGCGTCCTCGACGTTTCGGAGCATGCGGAAGGCGACACTGTAGGCCAGGTCGGAATATTGTTCCACAATCTCGGTGAACGACCGCTCGAGGTCTACCGAACCGGACTGTTCTTGGGTCGACATCCAAGTCTCCTGGGAAAGGCGAGGCGGCGATAAGCCAAGTGTATTCGTCCCGGAGATTGGCTGCAAGATGTGGCTCGGTGTCCTGATGGGAAAACCGCGCTCAACAGTCCCTTTGGCCCGTGGACATGGGCAACGGTTAACCCTGTCCTTGGTAGATCAGGGTGTCGGGCTTGAACGCTGCCCAGGCGAACCAGAAGTGGTCGGAGTGGACGATCTTGGTCAGCCGTTGGCCGGTCAATGGACCGTCGATGGCTTCTCCCAGGATATTCCAGGTGGAGCCTGTTTCGGTGTCGGTGAACCCGCTGCCGGCGGCGCTGAAAGTTAGCTTCCGCCCTACCAATACCGCGTTGAACACGGCCGCGGAGCCGATTTCCCTGGAAAACCCGATCGATGGGCCGTCCAAGGCCGAACTGGTCCCGGATTTAAAGAACACGGCCACGTCCACTCCATTGACCGAATAGTTCACCGCGCCTTCCTGGGCCAGAACGGAGAAAGGGAATGCGGCGTCCACGCCGTCCACGGAGATTGCGGCGACCCGCTCTTTGGGCTGTAGACGCCCGTCCAGATCGCCTGTGTATAGGAATGGAGGGTTATCTGCCCGGTCATAGCCGACGTATGGGTTCTCACCGTATCTCCGCGCGAACCCAGTGTCCTTGGAAAGGACCGTGCCGCCGGGTTGATGGGTCTTAAAGTCTTGCCAGGACACGATCGGCGCGGGCAGGAAGTTGAGCTTGGTCCCGGCCATCACACCCACGATGGCCTCGCCGGTGAGCTGCTGCCACCAGGACTCGGTCTGCCGGTCCCACATCACCAGGTCGCTGTTGCGCAGATTGCCCGAGGTCCCGAAGTCCAGGACCATGCCATTCACCGTCCGCTCGAAAACGATGGCGCTGTTGCAAAGGGGACAGAAGGTTACCGTAACCGGCACGCCGCCCACCACGTCATTGACCACTTCGTGCCACATGAGAACCTGCAGCGGGTAGGCCCGTTGCACGCCGTTTAGCTCAAATGAGATAACCGGCTCCACGTCGAACAACCACTCATCGGCCTGTTCGATGGCGACGAACTTGGGGTTATCCAGCGGGGGTATGCCATCCCGAGGTGGACCTCCTGAAAGGAAATCGCCAAAGGGCACGGTATGGTAACTGAAATCCGTCTTCCAACCGCGAGTGGAGAAACTGGCGGACCTCAAACCGTCTTGGAAATCAGGGTCCTGTTCCACCAGACCTGTTGGTTCCACATCTACGAACGAACCTCGCACACCTGAAGGCGTTGGTTGGTCTGCTCTCGGGGTAGGAGTGACCACCTCAGGCGTCGCGGTTGGAGACTGGGTTGGCTGTTCCGCCGCGCTGGCCGTTGGCGCCGTGGTCGCCGTGGATGCTGGTGCTCCGGTGGCAGAACTTGAGTCGCCACTGCAGGCAATAGCTACAAGGGCCACGACCCCTGATATCAGTCCGAGAACGCGCACGTTTGGCATAGGGCTGACTCCTGTGTAAAAATTTGATGCCCCATCTTCGCTTGAGATTCTGCGCTCTCGATAATGAACCTGACCGGCAGGTGTGGACATGGTAAGATTCAGGCCATATTCCAGCCTGAATCACACGGTTACGGAGGAATCTCATGGCTCCCAGCGCTTCACCCCGGCCTTCGATCGCTCCCTATCCCGAGTACCCGGTCCAGGACCTGCTGGGCCGTACCGCCGGGCGATTGCCGGACAAGGTTGCCGTCATCGACGGCGACCGCACGTTCACCTACCGGCAACTGGAGGACCTGAGCGACCGTTTCGCGGCCTCCCTGGCCTCCAGCGGAGTGAACATCGGAGACCGGGTGGGTGTCTTCGCGCCCAACTGCGTCGAATTTGTCGTTGCGTTCTTCGGGATACTGAAAGCGGGGGCGGTGGCCAGCACCGTGAACGCCGCCTACACGGAACGGGAACTGGCCTTCCAGATGAACGATTGCGGCGCCCGGGTGCTGGTGGTCCATGAGGCATTGTTGGAGGCGGCGCAGAAGGCCAATGGCCATGGTCTGGACCTGCGGCAGTTGATCGTGATCAAGCCCGGCCCGCAAGAATCCAGCTCATTCTGGGGCCTGATTGAAGCCGCCACCGGCACTCCTCCAGAGTTTTCGGTCGATCCCAAAGAGGACATCGCCGCACTGCCCTATTCCAGCGGCACCACCGGACTGGCCAAGGGCGTGGAACTGACCCACTTCAACCTCACCAGCAATATCCACCAGATGGAAGCCTGTCAGGTTGAAACCGCCCTGGCCGCCGAGGACGACGTGGTCCTAGTCCACCTGCCGTTGTTCCATATCTACGGATTGCAGGTGTTGATGAACCTCTACCTTTCGGTGGGCGCCACGCTGGTGATGATGGGGCGTTTCGACATGGGCGAGTTTTTGGGACTTTTGGTGCGTCACAAGATCACCAATCTCTACACGGTGCCTCCGGTGGGCCTGGGCCTGACCATGGTGCCAGGACTCAAGGACCTGGACCTGTCGGCGTTGCGGGTGGCCTGTCTTGCCGCGGCCCCTGCTTCCACCGACCTGCAGGTCAGGCTCTCGGAGGCGCTGGGGGTGCCTGTGATTCAGGGCTATGGGATGACCGAGCTCTCGCCGGCCAGCCATTTGGATTTCATGGACCCGCAGCGCAACCGGCCCGGTTCGGTGGGCCCGCTCACGGCGGACACCGAGCAGAAGATAGTAGATGTGGAAACAGGAGAGACTGAGGTGGCTGGCGGCGAACCCGGCGAGTTGCTGGTGCGCGGCCCCCAGGTCATGAAGGGTTACTTCAACGATCCCCGGGCCACGGCGGAGACCATCACCGCCGATGGCTGGCTGCACACCGGCGACATAGTGCGCGCCGACGAGGACGGTTATATCTGGGTGCTGGACCGCAAGAAGGAGTTGATCAAATACAAGGGGTTCCAGGTGCCT
>CAYMZL010000040.1:0-10189 GCA_964394825.1 uncultured Dehalococcoidia bacterium
GGCCTTGCAACGGGAGACGCCGATGATTACCCAAGGGGACCTTCTAAAGGGGATTACCAAGGAGCGGTTGAAAGAGGGTAAAACCAGCTAGGGAACCATGAAACTACCACTAATTTTAATCTTGCTGCTCCTGATATTATTTGCAGCTGCCGCCTTCGCCCGGGAAACGGCCCAAGACAATCCGCCAATAGAGACCCCGGCCGAAGGAGAAGAACAAAAAGCTACGCTTTTTAAAGATCGGTTTCCACTTTCCAAAAGCAACTCGGCCAACTTGAAAACGCCGATTGCCTCACCCTTGGCGCGTAATGTTTGCGTTCCCGACCAGCAATTCAAGGCCTACGGCTTCTATACCCTGACCGAGAATCAAGGTGAGGTCAATTTCGGGATCTATTCCCGGATACAATATTATTCCTTGACCCCGAACGACGTGGGCAACATCACCGTCCCCACAGATTGGGATAAGGCGCCGCCCACCAAAGAGGCGCACAAGCACGGCGCCAAAGTCGACCTGGTCATCAGCAGCAATCAATTTGACCTCGGCGATGGTCGCCCGGGAGAACTCCGGTTAACCAAAAGCTACGTGTTGCTGAACATGACTGATGAAATTGTTGACCTGGTAAATAAGTACAACTTCGACGGGGTGACCATCGATTTTCGTCTTCCCAAGAACTCAGGCATCCAGGATAGCTTCACGTTTTTCATCAAACGATTGCACGCGAGATTGCAGGACGGCCGAAACGCGGTGAGAGGGAACAACCTGCTGAGAGTAGAAAACAAACTGCTTAATGTTGTGATTGATTCCACGTTCGCAACCGTTTTGGCTGCCAACCTTAAGCAGGAAACCCAACCCGCCTTGGAGGAATTTCTGCGCGAAATATCCGGCTCGGTGAATCTGTTGCTGGTCGAGAGACCTGGGAAAGACGCTGTCGCCCTGAGCCCTGCGCTTGAAACACAGGTTAAGAACGCCCTGCTGGAAATTGGCGAAGATGAAGAGAATTTGCCAATCCGAGCCGTTATTTTCCCCGATGACAAAATCAGCGTCGGTCAATTGGATATTTTTGAGGTAGGTATCTGGGACGTTTCCAAACAGCAAGGAGAACTTGGCTGGGATAAAGCCGTTCGCACCAGGGTCTTGGAGAAACAATACAGCCTGAAAAATACTGTGTCGCAGTATGTCTGCACCGACCGAGGAATACTTCTGAACGGCCTCACCGGCTTGACTCCCGTCTTGGTGCTTTTGCTTACCCTATCTTGGGTTTTTTACGATTTCCCCAGATGGGTCAAGAAGTCGGCCTTTAATTTGGTCCTTTGGAGTCTTCTAGCTGTAGTTTCCATCGTGTTTTTGTTGATGTTGTATGGTTTGCCTTCGCTGGACATTAAGAACAATGGCGTCTACGTGATTCTGGCGTCGTTGGCGATACCGCTCGTGTACACCATTTGGGGAGTGCTTTCCCGGTTGAGCAAAACAGACTATCCTTAGCGGCCGTGGAATTTTCTAACCGTGTGGGCCGGCCAATCCCCGGCCTTAATACTCAGCGGGGACTACCGGCCCATGGACCTGATCGAAAAAGCAACCATCATCCACTACCACCGAAACCGGATCGATACCTTTGCCAACGGCTCGGTCGAGGCGTTGGGCTGGCGCGGCCCGGTAAGCCAGACCACAAGGTTTGAAGTGCTCGCCCAGGTGGGAGACCTTAGCGGCCGCTCTGTGTTGGATGTCGGTTGCGGCTATGGAGACCTGAAAGGCTATCTGGACCAGCGGTTTTCGGGATTCACGTATATCGGCATCGACCAGATGCCTGAGTTCATCGCCGAAGCCAAAGAGCGGTACAAAGACTGCACCGACACCCATTTTTACCAGACCGATTTCACGACTCTAGAGTTTCCCAGCGTGGACTATGTCCTCGCATCGGGCGCGTTGGGCTACAGATGTGATGACCCGGGGTTCTACAATGGCATGGTGCGTAAGATGTACGATGCCGCCACCCGGGCTTCGGCCTTCAACATGCTAGACGCGGACCGTTTCCCAGAACACCCGCTGCTCACCGGCCACAACCTCAACGAAGTCCTGCGGCAATGCCAAGACTTGTGTCCCAACGTGCAAATCATCCAAGGCTACTTGGACGACGACTTCACGGTTTTCCTGCGGCGGGACTGAAACCTCGGACGAATTCCGGCCTGCTGCTTAGAAGATTTTTTGCTCGTCGGCGCTGTGCTTCACGGTTATATTCGATCAGCAAACGGTGCAGTTACCGTCTGGCCAGAAACCCCCTAACCGCCTTTCCATCGCCATCCTGTTCTAGCTGCCGCCATGGCTCGCCGGCAACGGCTGCGGCCAATATCCCCAGCCCGTATTGTGTGGACCGGAGCACATTGCCAAGGGGGACCGATATTTAATCTGACTCTTCTCCGAAATTATCCGGCTGACCTAAGCCTGCGCTTCTCGGAAGATTCTAGCGGTAATATAATTGCCGGCAAGCTGCACGGTTTTGCCAAAAGAGCCTTGAACCAGGAGCAAGTATGTTTAGAGTCACCGAGGGGATGATCCTACCTACTACAATGACCGGGTCGTACCCGAAACCAAATTGGTACACGGCAGGGCTACGCGGACGGCCTTTCAAGACGGCGTTGGGAGACAACCTGTTTCGGGAGCAATACCTTGACGCCGTGGCGACCGTGATCAAAGACCAGGAGATGGCAGGGCTGGACATTTTGACCGACGGCGACTCCCGCTTCGACCTGGAAGTGGGTGGCAAGTCGTGGTTCTTTTATGTCTTGGAGCGGTTGGGCGGGATGCAGGGCAGCAAGAGCCTCTCTCCAGGATGGTCTGGAGACTTCGCTATTCGCCCTGGGCATATCCTCTACGAGGTCCAAGAGGCATATCAACCACCGATAGTTGTCGATAAGCTTAGCGCCGGCCAGTTGGACTACTCAGCGTTATGGAAAGTTGCCCAAAAAATGACCAACAACACCGTCAAGTTCGGGACCATCAGTTCCCAATCTTTGACTCGGATGATGTGGAATGAGTTCTACCCAACGGAAAAAGAACTGATCCTTGATCTTTGCGACATCATGAACCAAGAATTGCGGGATTTGGCGGCATCGGGATGCAATCTGATCCAGATAGAGGAGCCGAGGCATCACTTCATGGCACAAGACCCAGCTACTACCGATGAGGACTACCAGTTTTTCACTGAGGCGTTCAACCGGGAAGTGAACGGCGTGGAAGCCGAGATATGGCTTCATACCTGCTGGGGAAACCCAGCCCAGCAGCGCCTGGTCTCAAATCCTTCCTACGAAAAGGCCATCCCCCATCTTTTGGAGGTAGATGCCGACGTCATCACCTTCGAATTCGCCGGTTCCGATGGCAAAGACTTGGCTCTCTTCGGGCGACACGAGACATCCAAAAAGATTGCCATCGGGGTCGTGAACCACACGAATACCGTGGTCGAGACGCCGGAACAGGTGGCTGAACTGATCCGGCGGGCGTTGGAGTACGTGCCAGCGGAGCGGTTGATTATCTCGACCAACTGCGGTTTCGGAAGGGAGGGAATCTCCCGCAGGATCGCCTTCCATAAATGCGTGTCCTTGGTGCAAGGAACCAATATCGTTCGGAGGGGATTGGGATTGCCTGAAGCAATGGTGCGGGCCGCGGATCCTCGCTTCGCTTTCAGCGCGCCAGACACACATTTGGAGTAGCGGCTACCGTCAGATAGCGGCGGCGGGATTGTATCTGTATGTCGTAGCAGGCGCAGATCCAAGTACGGTGGGTTGCTCCTCTTTTGTCCTGGACCGAAACAAGGATTGTTTCTTGCTTAAGTTATGGTCCCGGATCGGTTTTGTGCGTTGGGTACATGACGCCGGCCACAACACCAACGCCGGTAAGCAGACAAAGGACGACAAGTCCGGTCTGCAAAGATCCAGTGAGTTGGGCAACCAGGCCGGTGATTACCGGACCCGTCGCGAAGCCGAGCCCGGAAAAAGTGATCACCAGCGAAGTGATTACCGCAACCTCCCTGGGCCTGATGGACGCGAATTGGAACGGCAGCACCTGCATGGCCGGAGTGGCGATCCAGACCATGCCGAGGGCGGTGATAAGGACCATGAGCACCGGTGTCGAGTCGGAAACAGTGATGGCCAGCCCGAGGAGCAAGTTCAAGGATGCCGGCACTCCCAGCAAAATCTTGGGATTTCGGACCCTCTCGGCGATGACGCCGCCCAAAAGCGAACCGGGTATGAGACCGTAATAGAGAAAGGCCAGTAACGGCCCGCCTAGGGTTAGTGGTATGTCCCGCTCCTCCAGCCATAGGGTGGGCAGGAAAGTTACCAGAGAGGTCCAGGTGGCCGCAAGGGAGAACATGGTCACGGCCAGGCACCACACTTGAGGATACGCGAGTATTGCCCGAAGGGGAGTGCCCGGTTGGTCCGCCAGTTCCCGCTGAAAGCCCCGTGCCGGCGCATGTTGTTCCCGGGCCGTGTTCCACCAGACTAGCGCCTGCAGAGCCAGGAACGCCGCCAGGACGAAGTAGACTGCCCGCCAACTCCCGAACCCGGTGATGAGCAGGGCGCTGGTGCTGATGGCCAAGGCCAAGACGATACTGTGTTGAGACAGTCCCACAGCGTTGATCAGGGCGAACTGGCGGGGCAAGGCCCATTGCTGTAACAGCAAGGTGCGCGCCGGATTTGTCAAGACGTGGACCAATACGAAAAGGAACCTGGCGATCAGCAGTGTCACGAAATTCTCGGCCAAACCCTGGAGGAGCAGGAACGGGATCTGGAGTATCAGGGAGACCATGACCAAAGGCACGGGCCGGAACCGAGAGAACCAGACGCCGAAGGGAATGGAAAGAACCGCCGGCGTGACCCACCAGATGCCCTGCAAGAGCCCGGCCTGAAGCGGCGAAAGTTGCAAGTCTTCCCGAATGAAGGGCAGGAAAACCCCGAAGGTATAGGAGATTAGGACTGCGGTGCTGAGGTGACACCGAAAAAGAAGGAGCACCGCCCACCCGCGGGCCGGTGTCCGGACTGGACCTGCCGGGGCAGCATCAGAAGAATCGATTCCGGGCTCCTCCAACTCGGTTGACAATCATGGCCGGTGGGCGTCGGTGCGGGAGGCGTCAGCTAACGGCGGGAAGCACCTCTTCCGCCAGTTGGTTGAACAACCGTTGCTTGTCCGGGAGTGCGGTGTAGAAGAAGAGTTGGTCGACGCCCTGGGACTCCAGGCTCTTGATGCGTTGAATGCACTCTTCAGTGTTGCCCACGATCGCCAAACGGTCGGCCAGGTAATCGGTCAGCCCTAATTCTCCGGGCAGGTCCGAATTACCGAAGTGTTTTATGGGCTGATACAAACGGGCCAGGTCTATGGCTCCCTGTTGGTACTCCGGAGGCACCACTTTGCCCTCTAGCCCATACCGGAAAATGATGTGGCCCGAGGTGGCGAGATTGGCCATTAACGGCTCCAATGCCGCCTCCCGGTTCTCGGCGATATTGAACTGGACCATCCACCAGATATCGATGTCGTCGATGCTACGGCCCGCCTCTTTGGCGCCCTCCTCCAGATATTGCTTGGCGACGCGGATCTCAGCCTCCTGGATGCCGAAGCAGACCCACACGATGTCGGCCAACCTGCCGGCCATGCGCATGGCCTTGGGACCTGAGACGGCCATTCCGATGGGAATCCGGCGGTCGGCCCAGGTCAGGTAGCAAGGGTTATTCTTCCACTGGGACTCGCCATCCTGGTGCAGCTCCCGCACCGTGTTGATGAACCGCTCAAGGGTTTTCAAGCTGGCTGGTTTGAGACTGGCGTTGTAGACCGTGGAATCGCCGGTCCCGACGCCCAGAAATGCCCGGCCCGGCGCGATGTCGTCCACCGTGGCGATGGCTGCCGCGGTTACCGCCGGGTGGCGTGTCACCGGATTGGTGATCCAGGTTCCCACCCGTGCTCGTTCGGTGTGCTCGGCCGCCAGGGCGCAGCGGATGAATTGCTCGTGGTAGAGGGCCTGGGAGTCGCCGCAGCCAATCATCGCCACTCCGGCCTCGTCCAGCATCCGCACCTGTTGGATATACTCCCTGGCGTCATTGCTGACAATCGCCACACCCATTTTTACTGGCACGCAGATATTCTCCAATGGGCCGGATTTTGCCCGAAGTATACTCACCGCGGTAAGGGCAGGCAAACGGACCCTCCAGCCCGGCTTGGCTGCCTGAAAGCCCAATAGAAAATGATGCAGGCGAGATCGACGGCCGCCTAGACAGTTAATCAGCGTTATTATCCGTCTGGCCAAGCGCTGTGCTTCATGCCTAAAACTGCTGGAGAAAGTGTATGGTTATCATCTGGCCAGAAGGCGAATACGTGGGGGTCCACGGTTCGGGGACGATCATTAATCCGATGCTGGCGGAGGGCCAGGTCCATGGCCCAGTAGCCTAGGGCATCGGCCAGGCATCGCTTGAAGACATCGTATATCTACCAGGATTTTAGAACCGGCAACACTTCCTTGGCGAAGAGCTTCAGGCCCCGCTCTGCGATATGGTAAGGCGTGCCACCGAAGCGGAATGAAACGTTCAATTCGAAATCGCCGAGTATCTTCCGGCGTTCCTCAAGCCCCCGCAGAATCTTGTCCGGCGTGCCCCAACTAGCCGCCTTCATGAAACCGTCAACCGCCCCTTCGAGACCAGCGGAACGCGCGATTTCGGCCTTCTGTTGATAAGAGTCGTAACCCTTCACCGATTTAAAATGATCTCCGAGAAATTCGTAGTGATAAAAATTACTCTCGACGAATTTTCCCTGATATTGCCGCGCTTCTTCCTCGCACTCGGCGATATCAGTGCCGCAGACGACAAACTCGGTGAGCATTAGGTTTGGTGGCTCCGTTCCGTGAAAATCGCGGTGCAAGGCACGGCCTCGCTCGATCGCCGGCATCCGCATCTCCCAGGGACGATCCGCGAACATGATGATATGCGCGCCTAATTTAGCCGCGGAGACAACGGAATCCTCGCTAGAGGCGACCGCGTAGATCCGCCCGTCGAAAGAATGCTGCGGCCGGGGCCTAATTTCCGTGCGGGGCTGCTTGTAGTAAGTCCCTTTGCCCTCGATAAACCCTGTCTTAAGAGCCTCGACAATCATCGGCGCAGCTTCGTCGAAACGGCTCCGAGATTCGTCCATGCTGAGGCGAAAGGTCTCGAATTCGCGACGTGCCAGACCACGCCCGAACCCGAGCCGGAATCGGCCATTACTCAACAAGTCGAGAACGGCAGCATTTTCCGCGACACGTAGCGGGTCATGCCAGGGAAGGATCACGGCGGCGGTACCCACATCGATTTCCGGAAACTTCGCGGCAAGATGGGTCATTAGGTGGATATTGTCCGGAACGAAGGAATAGTCGTTGAAATGATGCTCTGCCGACCAGAGGCAATCGAACCCCTCATCGGCGGCAATCTCCGCAAGGCGTAGTTCTTCCTCCCACATCTGACCATCCGATCCTTCATCCCAGCCGTAGCTTGAGAAGATCATCATCATTCCGACATCCATGGAATCACTCCTTCGTTCCATATCCGATGGTATTGATTTTCATAATACCAATAAGTCTAAGTTGCGTGGGCTTTAGCTTGGGGTCACAGGTTATCTGAAAATGAACTAAGGATTACTTTGATATTTTAATCTCAGGCAATTTTGATAATCTATCCCCTAACTGCGCTTACTTTGGTTTAGGAAGGACCGCAGCGACCGGAGATACTCAATGCAAGACCTCGAACTCAACATCGCTTTCTGGGATTACGACCGAACCCGGCCACTGATGGACGGGAGAGTGCGGCCCGAGGGGATCAACCCCCAAATAACCGTCCTGCGTCCGCGGGAAATTTTCCGCCGCATGCTCCGAGACCAGGAATTTCATGCTGCGGAAATGTCCCTGGCTTCTTACGTGATCCTAAAAGCGCGAAACCAGTGCCCTTTCGTGGCCATCCCGGTAATGCTGTCAAAGATATTCCGGCACGACTGCATCTACGTCCGGCCCGATGCCGGGATCAGCGAGCCAGCCGACCTCCGGGGCAAGCGAATAGGATTGCCCCAATACAGTTCCACCGCGGGGGTTTTCATCAAAGGACTGGTCCAGCACGAGTATGGAGTATCGCCCACAGAGATAACCTGGTTCATGGGCGGCCAGGATACTCCCGCGCCCGCGCCTCTAGTCCCCCTGGACCTACCCGCCGATATCCACCTAGAATTCATACCCGAAGATAAAACCCTGGAAGGGATGCTGGCCGACGGGAACCTGGACGCGCTTTTCGCAACCTACATCCCCAACCTGTTTCTGAACGGCTCACCGAAGATTGCCCGCCTCTTTCCCAATTTCAAGGAGGTGGAACAGGACTACTACCGGCGGACGGGAATATTCCCCATCATGCACGCGGTGGTCATCCGAGAGGACGTACATCGGGAGCACCCCTGGGTGGCCGCAAGTCTGTACGACGCGTTCTCTCAAGCTAAGGATCTGGCGGTTAACCGCCTGTACGATACCGACGCGTTGGCTCTGACTCTACCCTTCCTTATCGACCACTTGGAGGAAACCTGGAGGACTTTTGGGTCCGATTACTGGTCCTACGGTGTGGGGGCTAACCGGCCCGCTCTGGAAGCGGTCGCCCAATATGTGGTGGACCAAGGCCTGGCGCCCCGTGTGGTCAGCACCGAGGAGCTATTTCCGGCGGTCGCACCATGAATCACCACATCAGGTCGATCGTTCAACGAATATAGTATCCGTTAGGAGACTTGTCTGAGACGACAAACACAGAACTTCGACTGCCGGAGAGGGCGAACCGATGGGTGTTTTTTCGCCCTTGTTTTGCCTGTTAGTCTTAGCGAAAATCTAGGTGAGAACCTGTATCGTGATCGTCCCGCCAAGCGCTGTGGACAAAAATTGATTTGCTCAGACAAGAATAATTATCTTGTTTGTAGGCGTGGAAAGAGGGGGGGGTGGCGTCCCAGGGAGGATTCGAACCTCCGACCCGCTGCTTAGAAGGCAGCCGCTCTGTCCCCTGAGCTACTGGGACACGATTTGTAGCTAAACGAGAGCCGTTATCAGGGGCATAACGGCTCGTAGAAAATTCGGAAGCAACGACTCGGTGAATAGCCCCACCTGAGCCGTTAATTATAGCAGACGGTACGGGAAATTCAGCGGGGAATTGTCATTTATGGACGGTCGCTTTTTCGACATAGATGACGCCCACTACTGGAGGCACGACAGGAGTGAACTTGGTGCTGGAGTTTTTGAGAGGAAAGCTATACCTCATTGTCCATTCAGACAGGGCACAGAGATTGGATTACGTTGACTTAATCCCGCATTTCGCCTGGGCGCCACGATGCCACCAAATAAAAGCGGCCACAGGCGCTGACCGCTGTATACCTGCACTGCAATGTAATAAAACCGGTTTAGGGAGATTATCGAACGCCTCTAGCGCGTCATGCCGTATCTCTCTCCGCTGTTTAGCGATTGTTTCTAAGTCCGTATCACTATGGGCGGGATCCTCCCAAGGTAAGTGACAAACCTTGAACCCCTGAAACCGGTAAAACTCGACTAAATTAGAGGCGTTCAGGTCGAGCGCGTTATAGTAAGCGAGTTCATTTTCGTGCATTAGACAAATTATGCTCTGGACATCGTAGACTTGCATAAATTCGACCCACTCGAATAAAAACGAAGTAGCTCCCGAGTCAAGGTTGCGAGCGCTACCACCGTAGACTTGGTGGTGGCGAAGAGGCCTATGGCCACAGGCGAGTTGGTCCGGAATCACCCAGGTTAGAAACTCAGATTCGTCTCCTCTTTCGAGCCGACGCCCCAGGTCGCGCATCCGGTCCGCAATTTCCCTGGACTTTGTGTCGATTTGTTGTCGCATGGCGATTGAATCAGAATCATATAACACGGTAGAATAGTTTCAATGGAGGGGTCATGGAAAAGTTGCTGTGACGATAGCTGGAGCCGTGGTTAGTGCCTTCCTTAGTGTACGTCGGAATTTTAGCAATCCAGCAGATTCTCAGTCACTAATCCAAAGCGCTGCCCCGCCGTACAAAACGAGGGCACCGCTGCACACACAAGGAGGTACCTATGAGCACCACCGGATACATTCTAACTGCGGCTATTAGCGGCGGGCTAGGGGCTTTGGCTCGCCAGCAGAAGATTAACAACCTGGGGCTTGA
>CAYMZL010000041.1:0-5577 GCA_964394825.1 uncultured Dehalococcoidia bacterium
ATCAGTTGGCCATCGTTACCGTCGCCGAGAAGCTGGCCGTTGTCCACCATGACCTTGCCCCGCAGGAGCACGGTCGTGGGCCAACCCTCGACCTCCCAACCCTCCCAGGGGCTGTAGTCGCGGACGTGCAGGTCCGACATGGCGAGGCTCTTCTTGACCGCGGGGTCGATGATGGCGAAGTCGGCGTCGCTACCCACGGCGATGGCGCCCTTGCGCGGGTACAGGCCGAGTATCTTGGCGGGGTTGGTGGATGTGATGTCGGCGAAGCGCTCCAGGGACATGCCGCGCTTGACCACGGCCTCGGTATAGTTGATGCCCATCCGTATCTCGATGCCCACGTTGCCGCCCCGGATGTCGAGGACGGTTTTGCCTTCGATCTTGTCCAGGTAGGTGGTGAAGCTGCTGTCGGTGGCGGTGAACGACAGGTCGCTCTTCATGATCCCGTCCCACAGGCTGTGACGGTCCTCCTCGGGCTTCAGGGATGGGTAGGTGTGGTACTTCATACCGTCGGGTTCCTTGTACCGCTCGGCGCCAAAGGAGAGGGCCAGGGTCAGCACTTCTCCGTACACCGGCTGCCCGTTGCTCCGGGCCTCGGCGATGACGTCCATTCCATCCTTGGCCGTGACGTGAACGAAGTACATGCCCGTGCCGGCCCGCTCGGCCATACGGACCACGTTGCGGAAGGCAAAGTCCTCCACGTCCTTTGAATGGATCAGGTGCACGTTGTGCCAGTCCCAGATGCCCCGTTGCTGGGCCATCAGGTAGTTGTACATCACCAGTTCGTCGTCCTCGCCGTGGACGGCCAGCACGCCTCCATGGCGGGTGATCTGCTGCATCAGGTCGTACAGCCGGCCGTTGTCTATCCGGCCGATGGGGTTGAGGCTCATACCTGAGGCTCCGGGGGGACGTATATCGGTGGTGAATATCTTTACGCTGGGAAACCCCGCCGCAACCAGCTCGCCGAACCGGGCGATGGAGTCGGGGGTGTTGGAATTGCGGTAGATGCAGTGGGTGGTGTAGTCGGTATAGGCCTGACCCGGCCAGACCGATATGTAATCGTGGATGCCGGCGGCCAGGTCGCCTTCATTGGGCACGGGCGCAAAATCGACCACGGTGGTGGTCCCACCCCAGATGGCGCCCAGGGAGTGTACGGCGGGTCCGGCGTTGGGCGTGCCAGGCACTGATTCCCGGATGCCGGGCTGCAGGTTGGCGGCGGCGTGGGCGTGGGCTTCGACGCCCCCGGGAACCACTATCCTCCCGGCGGCGTCGATCAACCTGACGCCCTCGGTGGACAGGATTCCGGGCATGGCGACGGCGGCGATCTTCTCGCCTTCCAGGCCGATGTCCCAGTCGCCGACACCGGCGGGCGTGACCACTTGACCGCCTTTAATCACCGTATCAATCATGGCGCAGCTCCTTTATCGCTGGTTAATAATGGTGCTTGGCCCTACGTTGTGTCATGGAGGGCCACAGACGGGGACATTCTAGCACCAGGTTCGAGTGCGGGCTGTCCAGGTGTTGGCAACGGATATTATTGACCTTGACATGTTTGGGATCTGAGTTTAGACTTTGCCGAAGTTTACTGATTCTGCAACATTACCCGGTATTTCTTTCGTTCTCATTCCAGTATCTCTGGGAGACCGACCCGATTGAGGTGCATTATCCTCTTTTCCTGCTCGTGTCCCCGCTTTAGTGATTTAGGCTCGTGTCGCCGTCGCTTCTCTTGGCATGGGCTTAAGAATATTAAGGAGGATATTAAGAATGAATTGTAATGCTCCCGTTTTTGAAGGTCATAATTGGCTTGTATGTTTACTGCAAATCCTTCTACTTCCGTTGGTTGCTTTGGCCTTTGTCATAGCCATCATCGTCGGGGCTATTTTGGGGATATTTTTCCCTAGAGTCCTTGAACAGATTATCTGCAACTACAAAAAGTATCTGTTCCGGGTGCGGAATTGCCAAAAGGGAAATAGCGACCCAAACATCCAATTGTAGATAGGCGGCCCACTTTCTCACTGTCCCGCCGGTGATGAAAGTTTTTCCAGAGGGAGTAGACCAGTTCCCCTATTGCCAGCTTTTGGCCTTGGGGAGGTGGTCCATGGCGGGCATGGGCTCCACGTGTTGCGCCACTATGTTCATGGTCCCATCCCGCCGGGAGACCTGGCCGCGGATGACCAGCAGCGGCTCCCTGATGACCTGCCGGTACTTGGCGAATTCGCTGGGCCACACCACCAATGGGATGTGGCCGAACTCGTCCTCCAGCGTGAGAAAGACCGCCTTGGCCAGGGGACGCTGCCGGCGTATCACCAGTCCGGCCACGGTGACAATCTCACCGTCGGCCTTGCCGTCCAAGTCGCGGCTGGATAGGATCCCCGGCCGCAGGTGGGGCCGGACCATGGCCATCAGATGACCCTCCGGGTAGAGCCCCAGGATGCGGTATTCCTCGCCCATGGTCTCCCACCGGCTCTGCTCGGGCAGTTCCGCCATATCCTGTTCCACGGGCAGGGGTAGGGGTTGCTGCGTGTTGATGGGCCGATAGCGCAGGCCCACCTCCCACAGCGCCTGCCGCCGGCCTGCCGTCCCCGCTGTCCCTGACATCAACGAATCAAAGGCCCCGGCGGTCACCAGGTTCTCGATGGCCTCCCGTTGCAGTCCGGTGCGTTCCATGGCGTCGGCCAGGCCCTTGAACGGTCCTCCCCCGTCCCTGGCCGCCACCGCCTGGGACGCCGCGGCATCCCCCACGCCGCGGACGTAGCGCAGTCCCAGCAAGAGGCTTTCGTCCTTGATGGTGCATTTCTCCCGGCTGTGGTTGATGTCGGGGTTCAAGACGGTGATGCCGTGGCGTTTGGCGTCTTCCTTCAGAGTCTCGGTGTTGTAGAAACCCATGGGCTGCTGGTTGAAGATGGCGACGAAGAATTCCAGGGGGTAGTAATACTTGAGCCAGGCCATGTGGTAGGCGGTTGCGCCAAAGGCAAAGGCGTGGGATTCGGGAAACATGTAGTGGCCGTTGAACTTCTTGAAGATCCTCTGGGCGGCGTCCTCCGGGACCCCCAATTCGGCGGCCCCGTCACGAAACTTCTCCCAGTAGTGGCGTATCAGGGCATCGTTGTTGCGCCGTCCGAAGGCCCGGCGCAGTTGGTCGGCCTCCAGTGACGTGAAGCCGGCCACGTCCATGGCCACCCGGTTCACCTGGTCTTGGAACAGGATGATTCCCAGGGTCCGCTCCAGGGCCCGCTTCTCCAGGGGGTGGTCGTAGTCCCAGGGGATGCCTTCGGAACGGCGTTGGATGAACTGGGTAACGCCGTCGTTCACGCCCACGCCGGGCCGCACGGCGCCCACCTCATAGGCCATGTCGGTCAGGTTCCAGGGCTTGATGCGGGGCACGGTCTGCATCTGGGCGGCCGATTCCACCTGGAAGACGCCGATGGTGTCGGCCCGGTGCATGGTCTCGTAGACGGCCCGGTCGTTGAAATCGATGCGGCTCAGGTCGATGTAGTTGCCCTCCCGTTCCTCGATCAGAAGCAGACAATCCTGCATCTGAGAGAGGGCGCCCAGGGCCAGGAAGTCGATCTTCACGAAGCCGGCCTGGTCGATGCTGTCCTTGTCCCAATGACAGATGTAGCGGCCGGCGATGGCCGCCTGCTGCACCGGCACGGTGTCGATGAGGGGAGACGAGCTGATGATCATGCCGCCGGGGTGTTGGGCCAGGTACTTGGGAAAGCCGTCCAACTGGGCCGCCATCTCGATGAGGTCCCGCCAGCCCGGCGCGTCCACCTTGTCCCGGTACCCGGGCAGTTGGAGCATCTCCAGTTCCAGTTCCTTGGCGTCGTGGGAGTCGACCCGTTTGGCCAGCTTGTCCACATCTTGGGCGGGCAGGCCCAGGGCCTTGCCCAGGTCGCGGACCGCGCTCTTCATCTGGTAGGTGCTGATCATGCCGGTTAAAGCGGCACGGTCCCAGCCCCACTTACGGTGCACCCGAACGATCAGTTCCTCCCGGATATTGCGGGGAAAGTCCAGGTCGATGTCGGGCACCGAGCCCAAGTCGTCGGACAGGAACCGGTCCAGGGACAGGTTGTATTCCAGGGGGTCGATGTGGGAGAGGCCGATCAGATAGCCCACCAGCATGGCCACCGACGAGCCCCGCCCCCGGCCCGGAGGACGCTCTTCCAGAGGTATCTCGGCGTCGCTCAGGCCCATCTCAATCAT
The DNA here is from genome assembly GCA_964394825.1 of uncultured Dehalococcoidia bacterium. GTDB lineage: Bacteria > Chloroflexota > Dehalococcoidia > Lucifugimonadales > UBA3495 > UBA9611. The sequence continues at coordinate 4,204 of CAYMZL010000041.1, forward strand.
GATCTGGCGGGCCATCTGGATGATCTCGTAGTAGATCAGGAAAAATCCCGCCAGGTCGTGTTTCCCAATCAGCCGGAACTCCTCTTCCAGGCGGTCTTTGACCCTCTGGTTGATGCCGCCGTAACGGCGCTCGGCAGCCTGGCGGCACAGGTCTTCCAGGTGACTCTGGGGGGTGGCGCCCTCGGGGACCGGGTAGTCCGGGAACCTATAGGCCAGGTCCTTGGTCAGGTCGAAGGAACAGCGTTCGGCGATGCGGAGGGTGTTTTTGATGGCCTCGGGGCATCGGGCGAACAGGGCGGCCATCTCTTCCGGGGATTTGAGGTGGAACTGGTTGTTGGCCCGGCGCTCTTTGTGGGTCTCCTCCAGGCTGAGGTTGTGTTTGATGGAGACCAGGGCGTCCTGCAGACGGTGGCGTTCCGGCACGTGGTAGTGGACGTTGTTGGTGGCCACCGTGCCGACACCCAGCTTGCGGGCCAGGTCGATGAGCCGCCGGTTGCGCTGGGTGTCTCCCTGGACCAGGTTCTGCTGTAGTTCCACGAACACATTATCCGTGCCGAACCAGTCCAGGTACTGCCGCAGTTGGGTCTCGGCCTCGGCGTAGCGGCCCTCCGTCAAGAGACTGGGCACCCGGCCGGCGCGGCAGCCGGTCAGCAGGACCAGGCCCTGGACCCGGTCGGGCAGGTACTTCAGGTCCAGGGCGGGGTTTCGGCGGTCTCCGGCGACGTAGGAGTAGGAGATGAGGTTGGAAAGCTGGCTGTAGCCCTCTTGGTTCTCGGCCAGGAAAGTTAGATGGGAGGTGAGGTGGGAGCCGTCTTTGCCGTCTTTAATAGTCAACTCCGCGCCGGTGATGGACTGGATGTCCAAGGTCTTGGCCACCTGCGCGAAGTGCATGGCCCCGCACAGATTGTCGTGGTCGGTCAGGGCCAACGCCCGGTGCCCCAGATCACGGGCGCGCACCAGCAGGTCCTCCACGGAGGAGGCCCCTTCCTGGAAGGAGTAGTTGCTGTGGCAGTGGAGTTCGGCGTACATGGAGCGGTCAGCGCTCAACTTTCAGCTTTTTAGGGTTTGGATGAAGGATGTGAGCATTCTTTTTATTTCTGTGGCGGGGCGGAAATCTCCCTAGCCCCTTGAGTGAAGCAAAGGCCGGCCAGGTTTCGCTACGAGCGCCTTGGAAGATTCTTCGCCGCTGCGGCTGGCTCAGAATGACAGATGTGGGTGGTTTAGTTCGCGATAAAGCCATCTTCGATTCCACGATGTTCTACACAATGGCTACTATGTGCCGCCTATGTCACCCTTGAGTGAAACGAAGGGTCTGCCAGGCTTCGGTCTTCATACCAACCTTCTGCCAAGTCCACCCAGTGCGGATTCGACGAT
>CAYMZL010000041.1:5677-8676 GCA_964394825.1 uncultured Dehalococcoidia bacterium
GCTTCGGTCTTCATACCAACCTTCTGCCAAGTCCACCCAGTGCGGATTCGACGATGCCACCAGCGCTGCCTTTTTGCTTCTTAGCCATCCTTTGATTTGCTTTTCTCGAGTGATGGCTGACTCCACATTCGACGTTTCTTCGTAGTGCACCAGCTTGATCACGTTGTACTTCTTGGTAAATCCAGGTACCAGTTTGTGACGGTGTTCGTATGCCCTACGGTACAAGTCGTTGGTCATTCCTACATATAGAGTCCCCTGGTGGCTGGACATGATGTACACGTAATACTGGTTCATTCGTTCGTCCTTCGAGTTTGGCAGATTCTTCGCCGCTGCGGCTGGCTCAGAATGACAGGTAGCTGGAGAGACTTTGCTGACCGCCGAACGCTGTTAGCTGACAGCTTCACCCCCCTTTCTGCCAGTGCCATTGGCCGTTTAACCGGTCTTGGAAGATGGTTAGGCGCCGTTCGTCTTGGGTGGTTATTTGGTAGTAACGGCGGGAGATAGGCCGTTCGCGCCACCATTCGTCGTCCACCTGCCACAGGTCGTCGATGAAGGCGACCACCAGGCTCCGAGTCAGGCCCCGGTCTTCTTGCGCCAGTCGGCGAGAGCGGGCCGGACGGCGGTTCCCGCCGTCCGGCAGGGTTATGGATATGGGCCTCTCCGCGCCATCCTCAACAACCTCTATGGGGACCGGCAGGTTCAGGGAGCGAAACTGCAGGCTCTGAGCCCCAGGAGATATAGTCCCAGGAACTATGGCCCCAGGGGTTATGGCCTCGGGAGTTATGGCCTCGGGGGTTATGGCCTCGGGGGTTACGGATCGAAGGGGACCAGGGCCTGACGTCTTTCTGGGATGCGCGACCACGGCTCTATCTCCTTGATCTGGTAGATGGGCGGTTTGCCGCCCATCACGGCTTCCAACTGACGCATCATTTCCTTCAACTGCTCCCGTTTGCGGACGTCGGAGAAGAGGTTGGTCTGGATACCCGACTCGCCGGTGAACCCGGTCAGGGTGAGCTTCATGTCCTCCAGCGGTCCGGGCAGGGTCACACTGTCCAACCGGCTTTTCAGGGCGAACAGGGCCCGGTCTTTGCTGCCCAACGCCTCTTTGAATCCGAAGCGTTTTACCCAGGGCGGCAGCCGGTACACGTGGCTTTCGATGGTGGCGGTGCGGACGTAGCGGCCGCCAATCTCCGGCCGGGCAAAGGCGCGGCCCAACAGCGTGCCCAGGGCCGTCAGAATCGGGCTCCAAGTGCTGGTGGGCGAGGGGAAGGTCAGGGACTCTTCCACAGCCTGTTGCGGCCGCTGGGGAGTCAGTGGGCTGTTGTCCACTCCATTGGCCAGTTGCCAGGCCCGCCGGCCCTCGGTCCCCAACTGGGCCTGGACCGCGCCCACCGGCAATGCCGACAGTTGGCCCAGGGTGTGGATGCCAAAACGGTGCAGCCGGGTCTTATTGGCCCAGGACAGAGGCAGCAGGCCAATGGAAAGCCCGCCCAAGAAAGCCGCCAAACCCACTGAGTCCCGGGGGACCTGGGTGGCGCGTCCGCCCTTGGTGGTCACCGCGGCAACGTAGGCTGGGAACTTGCCTGCGGCCACGCCGACCCGGGGATTGAACTCTTGGGGCGCCGCCTGGAGCAGCGACGCAACGACCCGCGCCTCTCCCCCGTACATAAGCTCCAAACCTTCCAGGCCCACGTAAGCACAACCAAGCCCGTCCCTTTCCACCACTGGGCTCCGCAGTTCCAGGGCCCGGACCAGCTTGTCGAAGGTCCCGTTGTAGTAGGGCGCGTCGGCCTGGAGCAGGGACGCGTCTTTGCACCGGGCCACGGCCTCGGTAAGGGGCATGCCCGCGCCCACGCCCCGGGCCTCAGGCGAACTGTCCAGCACCAGGTCCTTGGAGCCGTAACTCTCGGTGATTATCACGGGCTTCCCCCGCAACTGGGGATAGCGGCGCACCTCGGCTTTAACCGGGAGGTGGGTGACTAGCATGCAGGCTATGGAGCGGTCGGTCATTGGCATTCAGTTTTTGGAGCTGAGTTTGGATCTTAAGGCCGGTTATGGCCCTTATCTGAGGCTATTACCCTGGTGGGCCACGGATTATATAGAACGTTTGTACGGCATAACAACAACCGCGGGTCACTATCTTTAAACTTTGTTCGAACAAAGTTTAAAGACCTGGCTATCCGGGTCTCTATTCCGGTCAGCAGGACGCCCGAATCTCCTTGAACTTATGTCCATCCCATCTATAATTCTTAATGGCAGGCGCCTCTAACTCTCCTTTAGCATTTACAGTGGTGTTCGCGGCGAACTGCGTCCAACCCGGCACGGCATCTGCTGCCGAGGAACGGCCATGAAGCGATTGACGTTACTGATGCTCCTGAGCGCGGGCCTTTTGATCCTTGCGGCCTGCGGCGGGGAGAATCAGACTCAACAACCGCTAACTCCCACCGTCACTGTGGCGGCCGTTCCCACGGCCACGGCGACGCCGGAACCCACTGACACGCCGGCGCCGGCGCCGACCGAAACTCCGGAGCCAACCGAAACGCCAGGGCCGACCCGGGTGCTGGAACCAACGGCAACCCCCAGACCCACGCCGCAGCCAACGGCGACGCCAGAACCTACCGCCACGCCGCAACCGACGGCGACGCCTCAGCCTACCGCCACGCCTCAGCCAACGGCGACGCCCCAGCCTACCGCCACGCCGCAACCGACGGCGACGCCCCAGCCTACTGCCACGCCGGAGCCCACACCGACCCCTACGCCGGTCCCGGTGTACGCCTTCGTGACCGGGTCGGCTTCGACCAAGCTGGCCTCCAGCGACTCGGCGCCGGGCAAGAAATTCGGGACCTATGTGGCGATCGATGGCGACACAATCATCGCCGGCGTCCCTGGCGACTTTTCCAATGGCACGAACACCGGGGCCGCCGTGGTATTCATCCGCGCCGACGGGGTATGGACCGAACAGGCCAAATTGGTGGGTGACGACGCCGCAGTAGAAGACT
>CAYMZL010000041.1:8686-10180 GCA_964394825.1 uncultured Dehalococcoidia bacterium
TCAGCGGCGACACGATAATCATCGGCGCACCAACGGACACCCCCACGGGGACCGATTCTGGCTCGGTCTATGTGTTCACCCGGACCGGCGGCGTCTGGACCGAGCAGGCCAAACTAACGGGCAGCACCCAGGCGTTGAACAGCCTGTTTGGCTGGTCGGTTGCCATCGACGGTGACACGGCGGTGGTGGGGGCATTGGGCGACTCACTCCACGGCCCCAATTTCGGCGCCGCCTATGTCTTCACCCGGACCGGCGGTGTCTGGACGGAACAGGCCAACCTCACCGCCAGCGACGCCGAACCCGACCACAACTTTGGGCGGTCCGTGGCCCTTTCCGGGGACACGCTGGCCGTGGGGGCGCCCGGCGACACAGATACGGGCGCCAAGGGCGCCGATACCGGAGCAGCATACGTTTTCGTCCGCACTGATGGTGTCTGGGCCGAGCAGGCCAAGCTCACCGCCAGCGACGGCGCCACGACCGACAACTTCGGCTGGTCTGTTTCCGTCAGTGGCGACACGGTGGTTGCCGGGGCTTTCGGCGACGCCGCCAAAGGTCTGGACGCCGGGTCCGTATACATCTACAGCCGGAGCGGGACGTCGTGGACCGAGCAGGCCAACCTGACCGCAACCGGCGCGGCCATCGAGCATAAACTGGGCACCTCGGTGTCCCTCAGCGGGAACGACCTGGTGGCGGGAGCGCCCGGCGACTTCCAGAAGGGCACCGCCACGGGGGCAGCCCATGTCTTCGCCGCCCAGATTCAATAGCCACCCAGTCTGGCAAGCTGCCTTTCGCCGACCACACGGGGGCCGTACGTTCACGGCCCCCATTCTTGTTCCGCTTCCATGTTCAGTATTCATATTTCGGGACGGGAAATCTGAAACTCCGAATTTGAAAGCAAGAACCGGATAGAACAGCCCAGGATATTGGGGTATTCTGATGGCGTCGGCTAGACCTAAATCAGCGCCCAATCAAAAAGTCCCACGGGGAGTCTCATGGAAAGATGGCCCATAGATCTAACCCCTGAAGCGTTGGCCCAATGGCTGGGCCAGCGGTTCGACGGCACCCTGATGGGACACCTGGGGATGCGGGTCCTAGAGGTGGGTAAAGAGCGGGCGGTCGTCGAGCTGCCGGTCCATCCGGGCCTCACGACACCGTCGGGTCACGTGCACGCCGGGAGCATGGTCTCCCTGGCCGACACCGCGGCCACTTTCGCGGCGATGGCAGCCTCGCAGCCGGTATTGGCGTTGGATGAGATGCCGGTGGCGGTGAGCATCTCAACCCAGATCGTGGCCAACGTCCAAGAGGGCACACTTCGGGCCGAAAGCACGGTGTCCCATCCGGGCCGCACTCTGGTGGCGGTGACGACTCGAATCACCGCCGACGGCGGAAAGCTGCTGGCCCTGGTCAACTCGACTCATTTCATCCGCCCGTCGGATTAAGCTCAAACGTGCCCATGGGGAACGAATATGGTTGCTACTACTGAAAAGAACACAG
>CAYMZL010000042.1:0-10148 GCA_964394825.1 uncultured Dehalococcoidia bacterium
GGCAAAAGCGGATCGGCACCAGTGCAAGGAACAAGGCTTACGCGGTTGAGCGGACGGCGGACGGCGGTTTCGTTGTAGCGGGCTCGGGTGTGGGTTTGGCTGATCCGTTGGAATCGCAGGCCTCAATTTTGAAGCTGGACGCCGATGGCTCCGAGATCTGGCAATTGGAATACGAGTTGCCGCTCGGTGGGGTCCTCCAATCTATTAAACAAACAACTGACGGTGGATTTGTAGCTGCCGGTACGGCCGGGTCGGGGGACGCGTTAGTTCTGAAGCTGGACGGTGAAGGCACGGTCGAATGGCTGAAAACATACGGGGGCTCTGAGAGTGACAGTTTCAAGGAAGTGTATCCGACGGCGGACGGCGGATATATAGCTGTTGGGCGTACTTGGTCCTTCGGTGCGGGCAGGCCCGATATCTGGGTGATGAAGTTGACCGCATCCGGGGAGATTACATGGCAAAGGCGTTATGGAGGGAGTTCGACGGATGAGGCAGTCGGCGTCCGCCAGATGAGCGACGGTGGCTACATCATCGCCGCCACATCTGTTTCGTTTCCGGCCGCCGGTAGCGCGCTGGTCATGAAGCTTGACCCGGAAGGAACCAACTTGGGGACAAAGGTCTACGACCGGCCATCCGGCTATGTCGGTCGAATCTGGTTGACCACACTCGACGATGACCAAGATGGCGGCTACGTTATTGCCGGCCACGCGACATTCGGCACGTGGGGAAACAAACGGACCTGGCTTGCCAAGCTCGACGGAGCAGCGGAATTGATGTGGGCCAGGCAATACAACGGATTCGACAACTCAGCCACCGCTATTTTGAGAACCGACGATGGCTACTTCGTGGCCGGGTATACCGACGCGTACGGTGGCGGCGGTAAAGACATGCTCGTGATGAACATTGACCCCGCCGGCGCCCTACCGTCCCTCGACAACCCCGGAGATGACAGGGTAACCTCGGTAACCCTGGAAGTATTCGACACGACCGCGGAGGCGTTGGACGCCTCAGCCGTTTCGAGTCCCTCCTCACAAGACATGACCGATTGGAGCGCGGTGGGCGTACCTCCCCCTTAGCCCGTCCGCCTGGGCAGGTCCCGGGTTCGCTCCAAGCCGGTCAGCGGGCAATGAGATTACCCGGCTACCGTTTCGGTTTTTTCCTCGCCAAGAGCGGTTACGGGAGATCTCCAGGGCTTTCTGATGTGGTCCTGAGCCCCTTCCAAGTCTCCCAGATGGCGTGGGACTCGGCCCAGGTTGTTCAGATCTCTGGCGTCATGCGGCCCCCTTGAGGACATCCCGGACGCCGGAGACCGGGAAAGGCGGGGGCGTCAAAGGCTAACCTTCGAATGCGGAGGTCAAGCTACGAGTGCTTTCCCCATTATTGTTTCAAACACGGGACCGGCCGGCGGTGGGCCGTGCACGCACGAACTTTCCTTGATTTTATCCCACCAGTCACCTACCCTCAGATTCTTCGCCTCGCCGATTCCAGCTAGTCCAACCGCACCTTGCCCAACTATAATCAGACTCAGACTAGAATCTAGGGGAGGTCCGGCATGAAGTTCCTAGCCATGACTCTCATCCCGTACGGCCCGGACCCCGTCACCGGGATACAGCCCACCACCACGGAACGTTTGCGCTCGGTGGTGGACAACGCGGTCCTCGCTGAGGAGCTGGGCTTCGACGGGTACGGCGTCGGGGAGCGGCATGAGCGGCCTTTCCTCTCTTCGTCGCCGCCGGTCATCCTGAGCCACATCGCCGCACGGACATCGACCATCAGGCTGTTCACCACGGTGACCACATTAAGCCTGCTGGATCCGGTGCGGGCCTTCGAGGACTACGCGACCCTTGACCACCTCAGCGGAGGCCGGCTGGAACTCATGATTGGCAAGGGTAACGGCGCGGCCCAGGCCCAGCTATTCCATGTCACCACCGAGGACCAATGGGAGCGGAACCGCGAGGGTTACGAGCTATTCCGCCGGTTGTGGCGGGAGGACAAGGTGACCTGGTCCGGCCGGTTCCGCCCGTCTTTAGATGAAGCGGAAACCTGGCCGCGCCCGTTACAGCAACCGATCCGCGTCTGGCACGGCAGTGCGACCAGTGAGGCGTCGGTGGAACTGGCCGCCAAGTGGGGAGATCCGCTATTCTCGGCGAATGTCACCAATCCCATCGAGCCTTACGCCGAACTGGTCCGTTACTACCGGGAACGCTGGGCGTTCCATGGGCGCGATCCGGAAGACGCGTTGGTTGGGGCCGGCACGGCCGGATACTACGCCGCCAAGGATTCCCAGGACGCCATCGCGACATACCGCCCGGTCTTTGAGGCCCGGCAGGCGGCGTTCCGTAGGCAGGGTATCCCGCAGGTGTTCCACTCGCTGGAGGATGCCATCGAGCGCAGCTCGGCATTGATCGGCAGCCCACAGCAGATCATTGAGAAGGTGCACCGGTATCACGAGCAGTTGGGGCACGAAGTGCTCAATCTGAACGCCGATGGGGCCGGCCTGACCCCGGCGCAGCACCGTGCGACGCTGAAGTTGTTCCAGAGTGAGATCGCACCGGCGCTGCGCCGTGAGATTCCCAGCCGGCCTTTTCCGACGGCCGCTGCGTGAGTGACCGCGTGCGTCACCCAGTCACGGCTGTTCGCAATGGACAAATGACACATCTGAACAGTAAGATTCCCCCACTTCGACCCCAACGGACAACATCGTTAGGTTAACCGGTTCTCGATCGTTACGTGGCAATCTCGACATGCCTGTATGTTGATGAAGCGCCCGCGAGACTCAGACCGGGCGGCCAAGGGAAATGGAGAGGAATGCGAACTGGCGCTGAGTATCGCGAGAGCTTGCGGGATGGACGCAATATCTGGGTGATGGGGGAAGGCCCGGTAGACGATGTCACCAGTCATCCGGCGACGGCGGCGATGGTGGAGGAGTACGCTGCTTGGTACGACCGGCACTTCGACCCAGATTGGCGGAACATCCTCCTAACCGACCCCGACGCCAACGGCGCTCGCCGGCCGCTGGCCTTCGAGGCGCCGAAAACATCAGCCGACCTCCAACGGCTGGGAGATGCGCTACGTGCCGTTTTTGCTCTCTCCGGCGGCAATGTGACCCATACGCCCGGATACGGAGCGTTGATAGCCCTAGGCCTATTGAACCACCTAAAGGGTTTGGACGGATCGGCTGAAGACGTCGAGGCGGCAGAGGCATATCTAGAGTCTTTGGCTGGGAGCGGCCGCTTTCTCACCTTCGCCGGTGGCGGAGCGCTCATTGGGACGCGGCTCCATCATGATCCCAGTGAACGCGTGGCCCTGCGGCTAATAAACGAGACTCCCGAGGGCATCGTGGTGAGCGGCAAGGTGCAGATGCACACCAGCACTCCGTTCGCGGAGGATGTGCTGATCACCAGCAGGGATGAGCTGCCGCCGGGCAGCGGCCGGTGGCCATGGTTCATCGTTCCGGTCAACGCCCCCGGCGTCCGGGTTGTGGCACGCCGTACATCCGCCAGGCACACCAACCCTTTCCTGTCGCCTTTGAGCAGCCGGTTCGACGAACTTGACGCCGTACTGTGGCTTAAAGACGTGTTCATCCCCCGGGAACTAGTGTTCGCCGGGGAGCTCATGAGCCGTACAAAGCGCCATTCCTTGGTTTCCTGGCTGGTCTGGCACCACAATATCGGTTGGTTGGCCAAAGCGGAGTTGAGCTTGGGCCTGGCCTTGATGCTAACCGAAGTCATGGGCCTGAAGGAAAATCCCGCCACCACCGAGCAGTTGGTGGATCTGGCGGTTGACGTTCAGACCAGCCGCACCTGTGTGACGGCCTCCGAATTGGAGCCGGAGATGACCAGAGGCGGCTACGCCGTGCCAGGACAGGTCCATCTCGCGGCCGCGGCCATCAACATCTTCAAAACCCGCCAAAGGGTATCGGAAACCTTGCGGGACCTTCCGGGCTCATCCTTGCTAATCGCACCGGCGGATACGGACTTTGCAGACCCAGTGATGGCAGCCGAACTGGAGGAAGCCTATGGCGGCGGGGGCTATACCGCCCTGCAGCGGGCCGCTCTCTTACAGCTTACCTGGGACCAAGTCTCCTCCGCGTTGGATGGCCGCGAGTCGGCCTTCGAACTCCACGCCAGCGGTGGGATGGGGGCATGGCGTGCCCGCCTGCGGGCCTGGTTTGAAGGCTACGACGAATTGGCCAACGGCGTGCAACACTTGCTTGGGGTGGAGTTGCCTCACATGGACCTGGACAGCTTTCGAAATGTCCCCGATGAACGGCCCCGTACAGTCACACCACCTTCGCCGTGACTTTTCTTGCCGCCTGGAATGATTCTTGAAACCTGGTTAGCGACCGGGCCTATGAGAGCCAAAGCCGATTCTCATTGGGGCTGTCCGAAACAGCTCACTGTCAGCAGCCCGTAGCGCGGGTCTCCGCTCCTCCCCTACAGTTACTTCGGCAACCGGCCCGTTAGACCACCAGAAGCTCCTCAACTTTGCTCCTGGCCGGCGCCAAAGGAGCGGCTGCCGTGTTAGCCAACGCCCAGACCTGCGCGGTCATCGGCCTGGACGGGTTCATCGTCCAGGTGGAAGTGGATATCTCCCCGGGCTTACCCGTCTTCAACATCGTTGGACTACCCGACGCCGCGGTCCAGGAAGCCAAAGAACGGGTGCGCGCCGCCCTGCGCAACAGCGGCTGCGAGTTCCCCCTCCGCCGGATCACCGTGAACCTGGCCCCAGCCGACCTGAAGAAGGAAGGCCCGGCCTACGACCTGCCCATCGCCGTCTGCATGCTGCTGAGTTCGGGACAGGTCGACTCGATCCCCGACGGCGCCGTGTTCCTGGGAGAACTTTCTCTGGACGGCGCCCTGCGCCACACCAAAGGCATCTTGGCCATGGTTTCGGTGGCCCGTGACCAGGGCTACAGCTCAGTCTTTGTCCCCACCGCCGACGCCGACGAGGCGTCTTTGGTAGAAGACATGCAGGTCTATCCGGTGTCCAGTTTGAAACACCTGATAGACCACCTGCGCTGCGAGGATGAGATAGCGCCGCTGGACGACGATGTGTGGCGGAACATCGACGACACATCCGGTCATTACGAGATGGACCTGTCCAACGTCCGGGGGCAAGAACACGCCAAGCGGGCGCTGGAGGTTGCCGCCGCCGGTTTCCACAACCTGATATTCAACGGCCCTCCGGGCAGCGGAAAGACCCTTCTCGCCCGGTGCCTGCCCTCGATCCTGCCCCGCATGGCCCAGCAGGAGGCCCTGGAAGTGACCAAGATCTACAGCGTCAACGGGCTCCTGCCCTCCGACAACCCCCTTGTGTTGCAGCGGCCCTTCCGGGCGCCCCATTACACCATCTCCAACGCGGGGCTGGTTGGCGGAGGCCGGACGCTGCGGCCCGGTGAGATCACCATGAGCCACCGGGGTGTGCTCTTCCTGGACGAATTGCCCGAGTTCACTCACACCGCCCTTGAGTCCCTGCGCCAGCCGTTGGAAGACAAGGTGGTCACCATCAGCCGGGTCAGCGGCAGCGTCACCTACCCAGCGAGCTTCATGCTGGTGGCCGCCATGAACCCCTGTCCCTGCGGCTTCCACACCCACCCAAGCAAGGAATGCACCTGTTCGCCCTCCACCGTGGCCCGTTATCAGAAGCGCATCAGCGGTCCTCTGCTTGACCGGGTCGATGTGTTCGTGGAGGTGCCGCCGGTGGAATACGCGAAACTGGTGGAAGAGGAACCGGCCGAAGATTCCAGCCGGCCCAGGTTGAGGGTGGAAGAGGCGAGGCAGATCCAAGGGAAGCGGTTCAAGGAATGCGGTTTTTTCTGCAACTCCGAGATGGGCCCCGCCGAGGTCTGGAAGTTCTGCCAACTGGACGAGGGCGCCAAGGGTCTGCTGCAGACCGCCACTCAACGGCTAAATCTGTCGGCCAGGGCCTTCCACCGGATACTCAAGGTCTCCCGGACCATCGCCGACCTGGAGGGTTCGGAGGGCATCAACATCGCCCACCTGGCCGAGGCCCTCCAGTACCGGCCGAGAACGGCGGTGTCCTAGATACGGCGAGAGAGCAACCACGGATCACCCATGCGGAACGCATGCCCGTTGTGGTGGTGCACTGGTTCGCGCCGTCACTCCCCAACCGCCCTACACCCTCGGTCCAACGGAAGACTGCATTGAAGGGCGTTTTCGATGCATCACGCTGCCACCGGCGCTTTCCACATTGACTCAACCACCGGTCTAGTGGAAGGCGTCAATGTGGGGAATTTCCCCCTTCGTACTCTTTAATCTTCAGCGCTTGATTGACTTGCTCAATAAAAACGGTCACCCTTTGATAAACGACTGTTTTCCCTGATTGCAGGTTCGAATCCCACTCCCTCCGGCAACATCTAATCGATATAACCTGGCTGGAGGGGCCAAAGTACGCCAGCTTCACCAGAACTCGAACCAACGCGCTGAATATTAAACGGCCCAAGTGCCGGAAGGAATACCTACATGTCAGAAATGCCGAGTGAGCAATCAATCCGGAAGATGCGGGTCTTCGTTGACAAATATTGCGAGAAATCCGGGACCACCGTTTCTCCCGTTGAAGGCGTCACCGAGCAAGTCATCCTCGGTCTGGCCAAGAACGTGGACGAACTTGGACGGCCCTTGTGTCCCTGCCGGTTCTACCCCGACAAAAAAGAGGAAACCACCCACCGGACCTGGATCTGCGCCTGCGACGACATGCAGATATACAAATATTGCCATTGCCTATTGTTCGTGAATAAGGAAGGACTTCCGATCACCGAGTATCTTCCGGAAAACCACGAGGGCCGAGAGATATATGGTCTGGTGAAAGACGAGTTTCCGGAAAAGGGCCGGCCCCTCCGGGACAAAGGGCCGGAAAGGGAAGAGGAGCGGATCAACCGCCCTTCCTGACGGGCGTCCACAAAGAGAACTTAACTTCTATCTGCGATGGACCGTGCGGGCTGCTAACGCGCCCCTACAGCTTCATGGCGTCAAGGCCCACCCGCGACAGGTCCTCGTCGGCCTGGCCGCTGGGATAGCCGCCGACGCCGATGCCGCCCAGGATAACGCCGTCTTTCATGATTACCAGACCGCCGGTACCGTGGGTCACCATGGGGTCGCCCAGGTCGGCGATGTTCCTCCCCTGACTCTGGAGCCGCTCGGCGTGGGCCCCGGAATCGACCCCCATGATCGCGGAGGTGTAAGCCTTCCGCTGGGCGTGGCGACGGCTGAATATCCTCAGGTTGTCCATCTTCGCGTAGGCTTCTAAATTGCCGGCCGCATCGACGATTGCCATGGCCACCGGCTCATTGGGCTTCTGCATAGCCTTGTCCATCATGGCCTTCATGGCCGCTTGAACCTGCTCCATCTTTAGTCCCTCTGCCATCAGTAATCCTCCTCGATTCTTCAGCTATTTATGTCAATGGGCCTCTCGCTGGCCGGATTATACCGAGAAACCGAAGCCGGGAAACCCCAGTTGGTCTACCAGTTGCACATTCTGGTGGACCGGCGGCTTGTGCTTCAGGAAATAACCATGGTTCGCGTCAGTATTTCACACTTGCCACGGCGAATCGACGGCGTCTATGATAACAATCATGGAGCCGAACAAGGTTAAATATCCCCTGGGCGCAGTTTCCAGCATTGAGGCGATGACCTTTGGAGAGCCCGGCCATCGGACGTTCCGCTTGGACGTCCATTCGGGCGCGGCCTACTGTTCCCTCTGGATGGAGAAGGAACAACTCTTCCAATTGGGCGTCTACCTAAAAGACATGGTGGGCCGCCTTTCCCAGGAGGACCGGGACAAGGAAAGCGACCTCCGGGAAGGGACTTGGTCCGGGGGCGAATTGACCATCGATTTCAAGGCCGGCCAGATGCTCCTCAGCCACGATCAGGGCAGCAATGCCTTCTACCTTCAGGCCCATGAGCGCGAGGCAGACGAGCAGGAAGAAGAGGGAAACCCGCGGAACGATGAACCCGGCGATGCCGAATCGGTGGGCTTTTGGATCACCACCGCTCAAGCGGGCGTCCTGGGAGAGGAAGCGTTAAAGATCTGCGCCGCGGGCCGGCCGACCTGTTTCCTATGCGGACAACCCATAAACCCGGAAGGTCACGCGTGTCCCAGGGCCAATGGGCACACCGTCTTGGAGGCCGGCTAGACCGGGATGCCGGAATCGACGGAAATGACCTTTTGACTGCCGAATTGACCAACGAGCCGACGGCAACCGAAATAATTCGCCACGGCGAAATAGTCTCCTATCAGTTGGCCCCGCTGGGTTCCAATTACACCTTCGTGGTCAATATAGAGCTGGAAGGCAACGAGAACCTGGCCATCTATAAACCCCGGGACGGAGAGGCCCCTCTTTGGGACTTCCCCAGCGGCACTCTCTATATACGCGAGTACGCCGCCTATCTTCTGAGCGAGATATTGGGCTGGGACATCGTCCCCTTCACCACCATCCGGGATGGCCCCTATGGGATTGGCTCGGTGCAACAGTTCGTCGAGCACGACCCAAAACAGAATTACTACACCCTGGAAGACGGGTGCGCCGACCAGCTACGGGTCATCGCTTGTTTCGACCTGGTCGCCAACAGCACCGACCGAAAGGCCAATCATCTTTTGATGGGGAACGGCGGCAAAATCTGGAGTATCGACCACGGGCTGACCTTTCATGCGGACATGAAGGTCCGCACGGTGATCTGGGACTTCAGCAGCGAACCGATCCCGGCGCCCCTACTGAAATCGCTGAGCAAACTCCGGGAGCGATTGGACTCTCCCGCCGACTCCCAGCCCAGCCTGCTCAAGGAGTTGGTGACTATCCTGCCCCAGGAAGAGGTGGACGCCCTCAAACGGCGCTTGGACTGGGTCTTGGAAGAGCGGGTGTTTCCAGGTCTGCCCGGGCGCAACCGCCGCCGCGGATAGCCGCCGCACCCAACCGTCTCCGGCCCCAAATCCGACCGCATCACCTGGGATGGCCAAATTGAACGTCCGGTCCATCAGCGCCGTAACCCTGACCGTGGCCGACATGGCCCGGTCCGTCGATTTCTACCGGCACAAGGTCGGCCTAGAGATTCTCTACGGAGGCGGCTCGGCTTCATTCACCAGCTTCAAGGTGGGGGAATGCTATCTGAACCTTACGTTGGCCCCACCGGGCGCCTTGGGTCCCCAGGACGCCCAGACAAGGTGGGGACGTTTGATATTCCACGTTGACGACGTTGACGCCCTGTACCGGAGCTTGGTCCAAGCGGGCCTCGCCCCATCAACCGAGCCGGCCGACGCTCCTTGGGGCGAGCGTTATTTCCACATCGACGACCCCGACTCCCACGAACTGTCCTTCGCCAAGCCTCTCTAATCCCGGCGGCTCTGCTCCACGCTCGTCAGATCAGGCCCAAAACCCGGTTTTCGCCGGGCGTTTTTATATTTACGCCCGCCTGACTAATTGATTTTGTTTATCAATAATTATCACTATTGCCGTATTGACAGTTTGCCGACAATAACATATAAATCGTCGATATAAAACGTATGCATTAAATATAAAAAAGCAGCGTGTTGTTAAAACTTCGTGTTTATTTTGCGGAAAACGCAGGGGATGAGAAGGAGCCTTCCAATGTCAAAGTCGAGCCCAAGGTTAATCAGGCATCTGCCCAAGGCAATCGTTCTGCTATTCGTAGCCTTGTTGTTCGCCTGCGGGTCCTCGGCGACGGCGACTCCGTCGTCCGGTGCGCCCACCGCGCGGCCCCAGGCCACTTCGGCGCCCACGGCGATGCCTCAAGCAACCGCCGCGCCCGCCATGGTGGCGCCCGCCGGCACAATCAACTATGGAACAAAGGAAACCGGCATTTTCGAGGGGCATCCCAGGTTCATCTCCAGCCCTCGTTACCAGTACGTAGCTGTTACCGCGGGTGAAGCAATGGTCACCATCAATCCGGACCTTAGCCCCGGCCCGTTCCTGGCTACCGATTGGAGCATATCAGACAATTTCCTGGTGTGGACCTGGAAGATCCGTGACGACGTCGAGTTCCAAAAGGGCTATGGGAAATTGACGATCGATGACGTCCTTTACTCCTTCAAG
Organism: uncultured Dehalococcoidia bacterium; assembly: GCA_964394825.1. GTDB lineage: Bacteria > Chloroflexota > Dehalococcoidia > Lucifugimonadales > UBA3495 > UBA9611. The sequence goes on from CAYMZL010000042.1 coordinate 10,070, forward strand.
GAATATCACGAAGGCGCTCTCAACGCCAGAGCCGGGATAATCGGCGACTACTGGGTTGGCAACGCTGGCGGCTCACAGA